>JAYWCS010000037.1:0-2950 GCA_043780315.1 Bacteroidota bacterium
CCTTGGCTTCGTATTCGAGGTTAACGATATGCAGTCCCTTAAATGTTTTTTTAAATTCTTCCAGCAGATAACGCGTGTCGTCCTGACTATTATGATTCACCACAATCACTTCATGTGTGCTGGGATAGGTTTGTGACAAAGCGCCTGGTAGATTTTCTGCCAGATTCGATGCCTCGTCGCGCGCGCAGATTACAACGCTGACGGGATGTTGCTGCGATTTTTCTTTGGAAGGGTTACGGAAGAAAGCGAGCCGTTGAAAAAACCAGGCGTAATAGAATAGCTGGGTTAAACAAATCAAACAGAATAGGGTAAACCAGATTTCACTCCAGGACAGGTTGGGGGGCAGCTTGAGCATCAATTTTCTACAGTTAGGGACGGTAAAAATACGAAATAAATATAGCTTGAAGAGAATGCAGATAGCCAATTTTCAAGTCGGTTTGCGCTGTAAAGTTTACTTTGCGCCTTTTCTTATGGCCGGATTATCGTTTGAATTAAAGGGTAAAGACACTTTGTCTTCTGCGCGCGCTGGAATCATTCTCACCGATCACGGGGAAATTCCCACGCCCATCTTTATGCCCGTCGGCACGGCCGGCAGTGTAAAAGGCGTTACGGGCGACCAGCTGATCGATGAAGTAAAGGCGAAAATTATCCTGGGTAATACGTATCATTTATATCTGCGTCCGGGAACGACCGTACTGGAAAAAGCCGGCGGCCTCCATGCGTTTATGAACTGGGAGCGACCCATTTTGACGGATAGTGGCGGCTATCAGGTTTTTTCCCTTGCGGGTACCCGGAAGATTTCGGAAGAAGGGGTGATGTTTAAATCACATATCGATGGGTCGCCGCATATGTTCAGTCCGCAGAAGGTGATGGACATCCAACGATCGATCGGTGGCGATATCATTATGGCATTTGATGAATGTCCGGCGTTTGGGGCCGGATACGAATATGCGGAGAAGTCGATGCACCTCACGCATCGGTGGCTGGACAGATGTTTTTCACGATTCAATGAAACACCCGACCAATACGGGTTTACGCAAAATCTTTTCCCGATTGTGCAGGGCGGCACGTTTGAAGACCTGCGTCGCGCATCCTGTTCATATATCAGTTCGAAAAACGCGCCGGGCAATGCGATCGGCGGACTCAGTGTGGGCGAACCCGACGAGGTGCTGTATTCGATGACGGCATTATGTTGTGAAAATCTTCCTGTCGAAAAACCGCGATATCTCATGGGGGTGGGCACCCCCTGGAATTTATTGGAATGCATCAGTCTGGGTATCGATATGTTCGATTGCGTGATGCCTACGCGCAACGGAAGAAACGGAATGTTGTTTACCTCGCAGGGTGTGATTAATATCGATAATAAAAAATGGGAACACGATTTCTCGCCCCTCGACGAGGGGATCGAATGTTCCTTCAGTAATAAATATAGCAAAGCCTATCTGCGGCATCTGGTAAAGAGTAAAGAACTCACGGCCCTCACTATTGCCAGCGTGCAAAATCTCGCATTTTATTTACATCTCGTCGCGCAGGCCCGGGCGCATATTCTCGCCGGTGATTTCTCATCCTGGAAATCACAACAGATGGGAATTCTCAAAGAAAAGTTGTAATTTTTAATTTGGAATTCTGCCGCAGCAGAAAACTTAATCTTTTCTTCACGCTAAGTATTTAAATAGAGTATGTCTAAAAAATGGAACATCGGATTGTTGGCGATACTCGCGGGTTTCGTTTTTTGGGCATGGAGTAAGCCGGCGAAGCAAAAAGTGGAGACTGGGGCGGAGATAAAATTTAGCAGACAAAATATTTCGAAAGCCCGGTACGAATCCGTTGGCGTATTTGATGTCAACAACGACGGTAAACCGGATATCGTTTCGGGCGCCGATTGGTATGAAGGTCCCGCATTTACCACAAAACATTTTATTTATCAACCCAAACCGGAAGGGGACTATTTCGATGATTTTTCTACTCTGCCCCTGGATGTGAATGGAGATGGATACATCGATATCGTTACCGGCGGATGGTTTGGGCAGTCTATATTCTGGTTGCAAAATCCCGGGAAGAAAGGAGATTGGACAAGCCATGAAATCGCGCATTGTGGCAACGTAGAGACAACGCGTTTATGGGATGTGGATGGAGATGGGTTTCCGGATGTGGTTCCGAATACACCGAATTTTCCATTGGCTTTTTATCGCCTGAAACGAAATAGGTCGGGTAAAGGCGAATCCACTTTCACCCGCGTGGAGATAGCGAAAACGCAGGGTCATGGATTGGGTTTCGGGGATATCAACGGGGATGGCAGAAAAGATTTCATACTGTCCGACGGTTGGATCGAAGCACCCGTTAATCGAATGACCGGTCAATGGATCATGCACAATGATTTTGAATTGGGTACCGCGGGTGTGCCGATCATTGTGGCAGATGTAAACAAAGATGGAAAAAATGATCTGATCGTCGGTCAGGCACATAGTTATGGCCTCGACTGGTATGAACAGACCTTAACAGCCGGTCGCCGGGGCTGGATTAAGCATTCCATAGATTCTTCCTGCTCGCAATTTCATGAAATGCATTGGGAAGATATTAACGGGGATGGACAACCGGAGTTGATCACAGGCAAAAGATATTGGGCGCATGCTGATAAGGATCCGGGTTCTTTGGATCCCGTCGGACTCTATTATTATTCATGGAACGGGCATTCGTTCAATAAACATATTATCAGTCTGGGCCCTGCAGGAGTTGGAAAGGGCACTGGTATCTGTATGGATATCTCCGACCTGCGGGCCAGCGGCAGAAAGGATATAATTGTTGCCGGTAAAGACGGCTTAAGTATATTTTTTAATGAAGGGAAAAAATAACTAGTGTCATGTCAACTTTATAATGTCGTATAAATAACATAACTTTCCTTTCCAAAAGGAGTTATGATAAAATATAAAGTTACTTTGACCAGAGAAGA
>JAYWCS010000038.1:0-4313 GCA_043780315.1 Bacteroidota bacterium
CCTGCACCGAAATTCATATTGACAGCCGGACGTCCGATGAAAAGAAAAAAATAGATGGGAAAAGCCTGGTTAATCGGGATCATCCGCAGGTGATCGAAATTTGGAATAATGTGTTTATTCAGTTTAACCGCACGAAAGCGTGCGTGCTCGAAAGTCTGCCTTCTAAACATGTAGATACGGGGATGGGTCTTGAACGTCTGGTGCGCGTGCTTCAAAACAAGCAAAGTAATTATGATACCGATATTTTTAGCGGAACGATTGCCGCGGTGGAGAACATCACTTGTAAAAAATATGAAGCTTCGGATGCCGGAAAAAAGGATATTGCTTTCCGTGTGATCGCCGATCATATCCGGGCTATTTGTTTTACGATTGCCGATGGTCAGTTGCCAGCCAATACCGGCGCGGGTTATGTGATCCGAAGAATTCTCCGGCGTGCCGTTCGATATTATTATTCTTATCTCGATCAGAAAGATCCGTTACTCTATCAGTTGGTACCGGTGCTCGCAACACAATTTGAGAAAGTATTTCCTGAATTGAAACAACAGCAGGCCTTTGTGGAAAGGGTTGTGAAGGAAGAGGAAGAGGCCTTCCTGCGTACCCTCGACAAGGGGATTAAAATTTTCAACGATTATATTGAACTTGGCGGTGTTCAAAAAGATGCGTTGGAATGGCATGCACAAAAACGCCTTTCGGGGGCTTTTGCTTTTAAATTGAATGACACCTATGGATTTCCGATCGATCTGAGCTCGCTCATGGCGCGGGAAATCGGTTGGTCGGTTGATGAAAAGGATTTTGAAACGGAATTGAAAAAACAAAAGGACCGTTCAAGGGCTGCCGGGCAAATGGAAACCGGCGACTGGGTGCCGGTGCATGAAAATGGGAAAGTTATTTTTTCCGGTTATACGGATCTGATGAGTGAAACGGAAATTAATCGTTGGCGCAAAGCAAAGATCAAAGGCAGTGAATTATATCAACTGGTGTTAAGTAAAACACCCTTTTATGCAGAGAGTGGGGGCCAGGTGGGCGATACAGGCAGTCTCCTGGTTGCAGGAGAAAATATCGAAGTACTGGATACAAAAAAAGAAAACGATCTTATTATTCATTATACCAATAAGTTGCCGGTAAACCAGCAGGCAGCAGTGGTTGCCAGGGTGGATGTCAATAAAAGAAAAAATACCGCAGTGCATCATACTGCCACTCATTTGCTGCATGCCGCTCTGCGAAAAGTGTTGGGCACGCACGTGACGCAGAAGGGATCATTGGTGAATGCCGACCATCTCCGTTTCGATTTTTCTCATTTTGCGAAGGTTAGCGATTTGGAGCTCGCCGAAATAGAACAGCTGGTTAATCTGAAAATAAGACAAAATTTTCCCGTCGTTACTCGTGAAATGCCCAGGGATGAAGCGATGAAAACCGGTGCCATGGCCCTGTTCGGAGAAAAATATGGCGATACGGTGCGGGTTGTTCGTATCGATCCGGAATATTCGGTCGAACTATGTGGCGGAACACATGTGCCGGCCACTGGCGAGCTTGGATATTTTAAAATAAAATCTGAATCAGCTGTGGCAGCCGGTGTACGAAGGATAGAAGCCGTTGCCGGAATTGCTGCAGAAAAATTTATTCATGGCGAACTGCTGCAATTAGCAGCTGTACGGGAGCAGTTGAAAAATCCGAAGGACCTTATAAAAGTTTTGCAGGATCTCCATACTGAAAGCGGCAGTTTGCGCAAACGCGTGGAGTCGCTGGAAATGAAACAGGCTATGTTGTTGAAGTCGACATTACTGCAGGAAGTCGCTCCCGTTGGATCCTATAAATATATTGGAAAGCGTTGTGAGGGTTTGTCGGCCGAACATCTCCGTAAACTCGCCATTGAAATCCGCGACGAAGAACCCCGCCTGTTATTGATGCTGGCGGTTGTGACCGACTCAAAACCGTTTGTCGTCATAGCCATCGGCGATCAGCTGATCGCCGATAAAAAGCTCGATGCAGTAAAAATTATTCGGGAGCTCGTGGCGCCTAAAATAAAGGGTGGCGGTGGCGGTCATCAATCATTGGCGACGGCCGGTGGCCAGGATGCTTCCGACCTGGAGACAGCTTTCACAGAAGTGAAAAGGCTCCTATAATCTTTTTTGCTGATTTCTTTTAAAAGTATTGTTAAAGCCTTCGGAAATCTTTACTCCGAATATTTTCGTATTTCAAAATAATACCTATATTTGAAATACGAAGCCTGACGTAGTTTAATCAATAAAAAATTATTTGAGATGAAAGCATTTAAAAATGGAGTTGCCGGAATGGTTCTTTTATATTTTGTGAGTATAGCGGCTTCGGCGCAGGATCCTGTGCTTCCGCTTCCGCCGGCTCCACCGGCAGACATTGCGCAGGAAAAGGGAGAAGGGTCCGAAATTATCATTCGTCAGAAATCGGAAAAAGACAGCAGGCTTTTGGTTGAAATAAAAGCGGGCGAAGTATTTATCAATGGAAAGCCGCTTGAAAAATACGAAGACCAGAACATTACCATAGAGAAGAGAGAGGCGGAGGGAGAGGGCCAGACGATGTTTTTGGGCGACCTGCGGGACAGGGCGCGTAGAATACAAAAAACGATCAACCTGCGCATGAATGCTGCGTTTCTGGGTGTTTCATCCCGAAAAACAGATAAGGGCGGAGCAACTGTACTGGAAATAACCAAGGGGAGTCCGGCGGAAAAAGCGGGTCTGAAAAATGGAGATATTATTACCAAAGTGAACGAAACAAAAGTTGAAAATCCGGAGATGTTGTTTGATGCCATTCATCAGTTCAAGGCTGGTGACAAAGTAAAAATATCGTATAACAGAGAGGGCAAAGTCCAAAGCGCCGTGGTGACATTGGAGAAATCTGAACCGATGTCGAGGACCTATAAATACAGTTACGATTTCAACATGCCCCCAATGCCCCCAATGCCCCCAATGCCCAGGATGCCATCAATGAATGATATGGAGGGTCTATACCGGGGTCAACGGCAGCCCAGGCTAGGCATTCAGGCTCAGGATGCAGAAGATGGAAAAGGGGTCAACGTCCTGTCGGTTGAAGATAGTTCCGCCGCATTCAAAGCGGGTTTGAAGAAAGGCGATCTTATACTTCAGTTGAATGGAACTGGGGTTAACAGCACCAATGAACTTATAGACCAGTTTCAGGACGCCCGGCAAAAACCGCTCGTAACAGTAAAAATACTCCGCGGGGGCATCAGCCAGGATATTGATATCAAAATACCCCGGAAATTAAAAACTGCGGAACTTTGAGATTTACATATGCGGTATGGTAGAGGGCAAATGATTTAAAAAAACATCCTAGGCTTTTTTTACCTTCGTGCACTGTTATGCAGGAAGAAAAATATGAAACCGTTATTGGTCTGGAAGTACACGCCCAGTTACTCACAAAAACCAAATTATTTTGTTCGGATGATACGCTGTTTGGCGCCGAACCAAATACACACATCAGTCCGGTAACATTAGGTTACCCCGGCACCTTACCCGTCTTGAATAAAAAGGCAGTTGAACTGGCGGTTAAAATGGGGCTGGCTTGTTATTCGGAAATTGAAACATGGAATTATTTTGCACGAAAAAATTATTTCTATCCGGATCTGCCCAAGGGATATCAGATATCGCAACATACGACACCGATTTGTAAAGGGGGATATGTAAATATTGTTCAGCTATCGGGTGAGAAGAAAATACAGCTGAACCGTATTCATTTGGAAGAGGATGCCGGTAAAAGTATTCATGATAAGGACGAACATTTTACCCGTCTGGATTATAACCGTGCGGGGGTACCCCTTATTGAAATCGTTACAGAACCCTGTTTAAGCGATGGCGATGAAGCGGTGGCTTTTCTTACTAATCTACGGCGTATACTCCGTTATTTAAAAATTTGTGATGGGAACATGGAAGAAGGCAGCATGCGCTGCGATGCCAATGTTTCTATCCGTCGGTTCGGTGAAAAAATACTGGGTACCAAAGTAGAAATTAAAAATCTGAATTCGATTCGCAACGTAAAACGCGCCATCGAATTTGAATCAGCCCGTATGCAGGACCTCGCAGATAAGAATGAACCCATCATCCAGCAAACCCGCAGTTTCGACGCATTGAATGGAACCACTTTTTCAATGCGCTCCAAAGAAGAAGCCAACGACTACCGGTATTTTCCCGATCCGGATTTGCCACCCTTTGAAGTAAGCGCCGACCTACTCGCCATTATACAATCTTCTATTCCGGCGTTGCCGGAACAGCTGATCGAAAAATATATGCATCGCTATCAGTTGAGCCGCTATGATGCTGAAG
>JAYWCS010000039.1:0-8135 GCA_043780315.1 Bacteroidota bacterium
ATACCGATTGAATTTTGCTACTGATCAATGAGGAAATACCAAAAAATCCAATTAGGCAGAACGAAAATGCACCGGTCGAAATATAGTCGAGCAAGAAAAGCCCCAGCAGTGAAATGCTGACCAGGGGATATATAATCGTCAGCCATTTCCAAAAGGGTTTTTCAAAATCACCGGGTGGCTGATCCATCCATTCATTTAATCTTTTTTCTGTTTGAAACCGGAGCGGGTTGGCCATCGCCATCGATTGAAACTGCTGGCACCAAGCCTGTTTGACGGCGAGTTCCTGCACAGCTTCCTGTTTCTGCTGAATAGCATCCGGCAGCTGGGGTTCTTTTAAATAATCTGCTAACAATTTTTTGGATTGGTCCGCGTGACAACGGCTGATATACTGGAACAGCGACGAGGGACCGAACAGATCCAGGTCAGATGCATACGGATGTTGTGGGTCGGCGAACGAATGCCCATCATCATATTTATTCAGATTTTGCTGCAGGGCATCAATTTCGTGCCGGTTGATATAAATCCGCCGTTCGTGGTTTTTAATGGCCGCACCGGTATCGGCATCCCGAAATACCAGATAAATGAAAAGGATCCCAAGAACTGCGACGGCGATTAAAACCTGACCCATCACGGGCCATAAAAACCAGCACGTAATCAACCCGGTGAACACGACTGCGAGACGTACAAAAGAAAATATTTTTTTTGTTTTTTTTAATTGCCCGATCGCCAGCGAAAACTGATCAATGGCTTGCTGATATGACAAGATAATCTGTTCGGAAGAAATCGGTTGCTCGCTCATTACCACCAATATACATCTTCTATAAAAAAGAAATCCTCCTGTTCCCCGGATGTTAACAGAATGGAAAGAATATCGTATTGAATTTCATTCCACGATGGATAGCGCCGTTGGAAACCTTCCCCTGCCGCGACCATATGGTTCCATTTGCGACGGTCTACCCAATCCTCCGGATTTCCAAACCGGTCATCATGCCGTGATTTGACTTCGATGAAATGTAAAACTTCCGCCCGGCTGGCAATAATATCAACTTCAAATCGGGCGTAACGCCAGTTTCTGAAAATCACCTGAAAACCGCGCCGTTCAAGCCATTCCGCTGCCATTCTTTCACCGGCTTTTCCAAATTCATGATGTGCGGCCATTTTTGCTTTACTTTGAGCTTCTAATTAAAACTATGGAACTGAGTAAAGATCGGGTGATCCCGATAACAGGGAAAGTACAGCACTATGCCTGGGGCGGATATTACTACTTGCCAAAGCTGTTGAATATTCCGGTAAAAAAGGGTGAAACATACGCTGAATATTGGCTGGGGGCCCATGAAAGGGGAAGCGCAGAATTTAAACATGGAATGGATGAGCCGGTTACACTGAAAGATTATATAACGGCCTATCCGGAACAAACGCTGGGTAAATCAGCCAGTGAACTTTTCAGCCAATTGCCCTATCTCCTGAAAGTGCTGGATGTAAAAGATATGCTATCCATTCAGGTGCATCCGACACGGGAGGATGCGCAGATCGCCTTCGATGCAGAAAATGAAAAAGGGATTGATCTGGCTGCGCCGAGCCGCAATTTCAAAGACAATAACCATAAGCCCGAGCTGATGCTGGCACTGAGTGAATTCTGGTTATTACATGGTTTTAAAACGCCAAAACTTTTACAGGGTATACTGCGGGAAATTCCGGAGTTGCATTTTCTGGTTCCCATATTCGGGGGGAGTGATTATAAAAAATTATTCCGGCACGTTATGGAAATGCCGCAGGTGCAGGTTGACCGGCATCTGAAAACCTTGCTGGAGCGAATAATTCCCTATTATCATACGGGCAAGTTGAAGAAGGAAAAGCCCGACTACTGGGCGGCCCGCGCCGCACTGACTTATCCGCCGGATGCGCATATCGACCGGGGTATCTTCTCCATTTACTTTTTGAATCTGCTGCAGTTGCAGCCCGGGCAGGCCGTGTATCAGGCAGCCGGATTACCCCATGCTTACCTGGAGGGCCAGAATGTGGAGATCATGTCGAATTCGGATAATGTTCTACGGGGCGGACTTACGCCCAAACATATTGATGCAGCGGAGTTGTTAAAGCATGTGAAATTTGAAGCCACGGTTCCGGCCATTATTACGGGTACGCCTTCAGAAAGCGACCGCCTGATTTTCCAAACACCTGCACCGGATTTTGAACTCGTCCGCATTCAGATAGCAAAGGGAGAATCGTTAAAACTGATGTCCACTTCGGTAGAAATTTTTCTGGTTTTCACCGGCTCTGCGGAAGTGAAAGAAAATGCGAAACATCTTTTCAAACGGAATAAAGGTGAATCCTGGGTGAGTTTTGATGCGGCCGGGAGTGAAGTAACCGCTTTGGAGGATCTGGTTATTTACCAGGCCCGTATTCCGGGATTGAATTAGCCCCGGTGCCGGTTAGTTAGTAACTTCGGTTTTTAAATTATATAGATGAAGTTGTCCAAAAACATAGCATGGTCGTTTGTATTGCTGGTCGTCATCGCCGCACTATACCGGATCATTCCCGGACGTCCCTATGGATTTGCGCCGCAATGGGCAATGGCTGTTTTCGCGGGGGCGGTGGTCAAAGATAAAAAATGGGCATTCCTGATGCCGGTACTTTCAATGTTTGTGTCTGATTTGATTTACCAGTTGTTATTTATGCGCGGATTGGCTTCCATGCCCGGATTTTATGAGGGTCAATGGCAGAACTATATATTATTTTCTCTGCTCGTAGTGGTCGGCTTCGCGGTAAAAAAATTAAATTTTTTGCAAATTGGGACGGCCTCCGTTGTCGCTCCCACTCTTTATTTTCTGGTTTCCAATTTTCTCGTATGGGCCAGCAGCGGGGTCACCCGGGGATTGAACAGACCAAAAAATTTTGGCGGTCTGATGCAATGTTATGCCGATGGAATTCCTTTCTATAAAATGAGTATACTGGCAACTTTTGCATTTTCGGCCATACTATTTGGCAGCTACTTATTTATTCGCAGTTTTCAAACCATCGGTCAGCAGGTAAAAGCCTAACCCTTACCCTTCATACCCGGTATCTTCCAGTAAATTTTTTCCATCCGCTGCCGAGGTGGCTAATTCATCGCAGCGATTATTGTGGGAGTTGGAAGCATGTCCTTTCACCCATTGAAATTTAATATGATGTTGTTCGGCCAGTGCAGCATAACGAAGCCAGAGATCTTTGTTTTTCTTTCCGCCGGCAAAATGCGTCCTGATCCAGTTTTTCAGCCATCCTTTTTCTACCGAATTCACGACGTACTGACTGTCTGAGTAAATCTGCAAACGTTGTCCTTCTTTTTTAAGGGCGTCCAGTCCGGCGATCACCGCCATCAGTTCCATCCGGTTATTCGTGGTGAACCGAAATCCGGCACTCAGTTCTTTTTGAACTCCTTTCCAGATTAAAATGGTTCCATAACCTCCCCGACCGGGATTTCCGCGGGAGGCGCCATCTGTGTACATGATAACCGGGTCTTGCAAATTATTTTTTAATTTCTGTCCGGATATTTAAACCTGAAATACACCGGTTTTGAAAACTTCGATATCCGGATTATGATCGGCTGCCCTAATTCCTTCAGAAATAAATTTCCGGGTATCCAGCGGGTCTATAATTCCGTCGATCCACAAACGGGCAGCGGCATAGTAGGGGCTTGTTTGTTTTTCATACCGGCTTCGGATATCATCTAATAATTTTTTCTCCTCTGCCGGATCAATCTCCTGACCTCTGGCCTGCAACGAGGCCACGTGAATTTGTAATAATGTTTTGGCAGCCTGGTCGCCTCCCATAACGGCTATTTTTGCTCCGGGCCAAGCCATGATCAGCCGGGGATCGTAGGCTTTACCACACATCGCATAATTGCCGGCGCCAAAAGAATTTCCAACAATCACGGTGAATTTAGGAACCACCGAATTCGCGACGGCATTCACCATCTTCGCTCCGTCTTTGATGATTCCGGAGTGTTCACTTCGGGTACCCACCATAAATCCGGTAACATCCTGCAGAAATAACAAGGGGATTTTTTTCTGATTACAGTTCATAATAAACCGTGCCGATTTATCAGCACTGTCATTATAGATTACGCCACCCAGTTGCACTTCTCCTTTTTTTGTCTTCACCATCAACCGCTGATTGGCCACGATCCCCACGGCCCATCCATCGATACGGGCATAGCCGCAGATGATGGTTTTACCGTAATCTTCTTTGAACTGCTGAATGCCCGGTGCATCCACAATCCGCTCAATGATTTCCAGCATATCATAGGGCCTGGAAGAATCGGTTGGGACCAATCCGTAAATGTCCTGCGGTGGTTTTGAAGGAACCTGTGCGGCTATCCGGCTGAAGCCGGCCGAACGGCCCGGATGGCCCAGGCTTGCCATGATTTTTTTTATCTGGTCGAGGCATTCTTCTTCTGTCTTAAATTTATAATCGGCAATACCTGAAATGGCCGTATGGGTGAAGGCACCGCCAAGGGTTTCTGCATCGGCATTCTCTCCAATGGCCGCTTTCACCAGGTAGGGTCCCGCTAAAAAAATGGAGCCATTGCCTTCCACCATCATGGTTTCATCACTCATGATCGGCAGGTAAGCACCGCCAGCCACACAGGGCCCCATAACAGCCGACAACTGGGTTAAGCCCATGGCGCTGATGCGCGCATTGTTTCTGAAAATTCTTCCAAAATGTTCTTTGTCGGGGAAGATTTCATCTTGTAAAGGAAGGAACACACCGGCACTGTCCACGATATAGATAATGGGCAGGTGATTTTCCATGGCAATTTCCTGCATGCGGAGATTTTTTTTTCCGGTAACCGGGAACCAGGCCCCTGCTTTTACGGTTTGATCATTGGCCAGTATTACACATTGACGCCCGCTGACATAACCAATACCCGCGACTGTTCCACCGGCCGGGCAGCCACCATATTCCTCATACATTTCAAAACCGGCAAAGGCGCCGATTTCGTAAAATTTTTCGTCCGAATCCAGCAGGTAAGCGATTCGTTCCCGGGCCGTGAGTTTCTTCTTCTCGTGTTGTTTATCAATGGATTTTACGCCGCCACCCAGGGCAATCTTCTGGAAACGATTGCGAAGCTGGCTGAGGGCCTGCTTCATGTTGTCTTCGTTTTTATTGAAATCAAGATCCATTCAGAAGGTATAAGCTGCAATATAGTATGGATGCTTTAATAATATGTATTTTTAAGGGTATGCATTGGAAACGTTTCAGGCCCTTTCTGATACCATTGATGATCGCCATCGGGATCAAAATCTTTTCTTTTTTTCCGGAGGCAGTGGAAAAATATTATGCAAAAGGATTTTACCCGCTGATCTCGCGTTTGCTGAGAATCCTGTTTGGCTGGATACCCTTTAGCGTGGGCGATTTGTTGTATGCGGCCGTATTTATTTATCTGATGGTTTCCCTGATTCGTTTTGTTAGCCGGACCTTCCAACGGGCCCTGCATCGTCAGTACCTGATCCTTTGTGTTACCCGGGCCTGCTCCATCCTGTTATGGGTTTATCTGAGTTTTAATATTTTATGGGGACTTAACTACGACCGGATACCGGTTGCCCGGCAGATGCAACTGGAGGTGAAGCCCTATTCGGCGCAGGAACTCGAATCACTAGTCGGCATGCTGGTTTCAAAAATGAATGAAACCGATTCCGCCGCAAGAGACGCCAGAAAAAATTTATCTGCCAGTCGTCTGGTGTTTCAGGCATCGTCGGAAGCCTACCATGCTTATGGCATACAGTCAGCGGCTTTTTATTATCCCAATAGATCCGTCAAATTTTCATTTTTTGGGTATGTCGCAAATTATCTGGGGTTTAGCGGATACTATAACCCATTCACCGGAGAAGCCCAAGTGAACACGACTATTCCGTTGGTCGTACAGCCGTTTACTACTTGCCATGAAATTGGTCACCAGCTTGGATTTGCGCGGGAGGAGGAAGCGAATTTCAGCGGATTTCTGGCTTGTATATCGTCTTCCAATCCGGCATTCCGGTATTCCGTTTATATGGATCTGTTTTTGTATTCGGCCAGCGCGCTCTATGCGCTGGATTCAACAGCGTTTATACCTTACCGTGAGTCTCTGAAACCCGATGTCCGGCAGGATCTGCGAGAGCTCAGGGCGTTCTACAGAAAATATCAGAATCCGCTGGAGCCCTATATTCACGCGCTATACGGAAATTATCTGAAAGCCAACCGCCAGCCGCAGGGAATCAATTCCTATGATGAAGTAGTGGGTCTGGCAATCGCCTACTACCGGAAGAACGGGGAAACAGCTTTTTAAAATTTATTCTTCCACATCATACTCTCCACCGGTTTATTTCGCTGACCACTGTATTTAGCGTCTTTCTTCTGATTATATTTTACCAGAATTTCTCCCGTCACGGGGAAGTAAATGAGTTGGCCAATGGGCATGCCTTTATAAATTCGGACGGGCTGTTTCACCGAAATTTCCAGTGTCCAGTTGCCACAGAAACCCACATCGCCTTTCCCGGCAGTGGCGTGGATATCAATGCCGAGCCGGCCGGTGGATGACTTGCCCTCGAGAAAAGGGACATGCTCATGTGTTTCGGTGTATTCGGCGGTCACCCCCAGATAAAAAATATGGGGATAGAGTACAAAACCATCGTCGGGTATCTCGAAAGATTCAATTTCGTTGTGTTTTTTAGCATCCAGAATATGCTCCCGATACGTTGCCAGCCAGGGCCCCAGGTGTACGTCGTAGGAATTGCTCCCCAGGCAGGACCGGTCGTAGGGTTCGATTTTGATGCTGCCTTTTTCTATTTCTTCCAATATCGCATGGTCAGATAAAATCATTCTTTTGAAGGTTTATTTGTTTATTTGTCTTCATCCACCGGTAAACGGAGCGAATTTCGCATTAAGCTTTTTTCTGATGCCCTTATTTTATCAACATACTATCAACGAAACCACCCGGGTGGCTGTCTGGCAGATAACAGAAACGGAGGATTTTTTTCTTCGGCGGGTGCCGATGAAACGCGATGTATCCCATGCTCAAAAGAGACTGCAGCATTTGGCAGGTCGTTATTTATTGTCCGAATTATTTGCTGATTTTCCCCTCGAAGAAATATTGATTGCCGATACCCGCAAGCCCTATCTGGTAAATGAAAAGTATCATTTCTCGATTTCCCATTTCGGAATATTTGCGGCTGCGATCGTTAGCACCGGATACCGGGTGGGTGTAGATGTGGAATCGACTGGCCTGACCATCGGGAAGATCCAAAATAAATTCTTAACAGCTGCTGAATCGTCCGTTACTTTTGAAGGGGTTAAATGGTCGGGTCGCCGCCTGCATCAACTCACCCTGTTGTGGAGTGCCAAGGAATCGATATTCAAATGGTACAGTCTGGGGAAAGTGAACTTCAAAGAACATATTCAATGGATAGCCCCATATTTCATTCGTTCGGGCGGGTGGGCTCAGCTGAGTTTTGCTTTTCGAAAAGAAGGGTTTGTGCCGCTTTCGGTTTATTATAAATTTTTCGACGACCTGGTATTGACTTTTGTTTACTCGAAAGTTTAATTCTACCCGCATTGGTTTTCATTCCTGTTTTCGGGCTGCGCTAATGAACGAATAAGGATTATTCGATTCCCAGAATCTCATCGGTATCGTCGATTAGATTCATAGATACATCCTGGCCTGAAATTCCTTCCATGGATCCTTTGATATGGGCCGCGTTAAGCAACACTTTTTCAAGTTGTTTTTCCCGCGATTTCCACAATTTCTCCATCATATCCCGCTCGCGCTGGATCGACATTTTCATAGAAGCAAATCCTTCCCGAATGGCTTTCCATTGTTCACTGAATTCACTGCTTGTCAGGTAATCATATAATAATTGCATTTTGTCTCCCTTGTTCTGTTGCGTTTTTGAAGCCTGGAATATGCGGATCACTCCGTCGCGCAAAACTTCCGTGAGTGCCTTGACTTCTGAAAAATTGCAAATCCAGATGCCGTTTTTTTCACCGAAACAGGTCATGTCTTTGGGCATCACGCGGGTAACCAATATCGCTACCTGCACACCGTGCTGACGCATATCATGTTTTAATTTATCGATCCAGTCCGCTTCAAAGTTCTTAGTCCGTTTACTTTCATAAATAAT
>JAYWCS010000040.1:0-10071 GCA_043780315.1 Bacteroidota bacterium
ACAGGATAGGAAGAGCATATGCTGAAGTCATCGAAGAAGCAAGCGGCGATTGTTTCAAACCTTTTTTTGAAAAACATATAGATAAAGATAACGCGCAGGCGTTCACAGACGGCTGGAGAGGATACTGGCCCCTGGTGAGTGAGTTTGAAATAAGACAGCGTCCATCCAATGGAGGTAAAAATTTCCCTGGCCTCCATCAGGTGATAATGAATTTAAAGGGATGGTTGAGAGGAATTCATCACCATTGTTCCGGTAGATTTATAAACGGATATTTGAATGAATTTTTCTTCCGATTTAACAGGAGAAATTTTTTAAATAGTATCTGGCATAAGCTGATAGAACGATTTATGACAAAAAACCCTACAGCTATATTGCCAATGCGGTGTAAATGGGTAATCCTATAAAATAATATAGCATTGTCTTTATATGGAATTGAATAAATAGTGAATTTAAATATAAAAACCTGAAATGTTTAGGATCAAAACGTCCCCCGTACATATACATAAAATATCCGGCTGACGGTTTTTTGTCGTTACTGATGGGTTAATAAATATTTATGCGTTTACCGTTGCTTTATTTTATGATCATATACGACTCGGCTATTACTTGTTTTTAAAAAGAAACAGATGATTTTAAACTGGGTCTTTGATAAAGTACCCTGAAAAATATTACCGCAAATTACTAAATAATTTAGTAATTTGCGTTCATGTTGACAGATAAATCGGATATTCTTTCGCGGCTTAGAAAGGTTATTCTTCCGTTGGAAGGGTTAACTACAATGCCTCACTCACCGGAGATAGATCTCGGTTTATCTTTTATGAAAGAGAATTTTCCGCAGGGTTTTTTTCCACAGGGCGCAATCCATGAATTTATTTCTACCGGCCCCGAATCGGCGATGGCTTCCACCGGATTTGTTTCGGCCTTGGTTTCGGGTTTAATGAAATCCGGTGCTGCCTGTGTCTGGATCGGATCTGCACAAAATATTTTTCCGCCCGCACTAACAATGTTCGGTATGGAGCCCGACAGGATTTTATTTGTCATACTTCAGAAAGAAAAAGATATTCTCTGGGCAACGGAAGAAGCATTAAAATGTGAAACACTTGCAGCGGTTGTTTGTGAAATGCCCGAACTCTCTTTTATGGTTTCCCGAAGATTTCAACTGGCTGTGGAAAAAAGCCATGTCACCGGATTTATTTTACGAAACCAACCGCGTTCCCTTTTACCCAATGCCTGTGTTTCACGGTGGAGTATTTTACCTCAACCAACTTTTGCAACAGATCATTTACCCGGACTTGGATATCCACGGTGGCAGGTTGATCTTCAGAAAATCCGAAACGGCAAACCGGGCTCCTGGCTGATCGAATGGGCCGCTGATCGTTTACAGTTGGTTGCTGAATCTGTTCCTTCTCTGCGGATGAATTCAAAAAGAAAAACCGGATGAGATGGGAAAACGTTTTGTCACGATATGGTTCTGTCATCTCAAGACGGATTGGTTCAGCCGCCGCAAGCCAGCATTGTCTGGGGTTCCCTTTGTATTAACAATTAATGATCATGGAAGAAAACGTATTACAGAGGCAAACCCTGTTGCGCAAAGGCAAAATATTTATCCGGGGATGGTACTGGCTGATGCACGAGCCTTCGTACCGGCCCTTCAGGCTTTTGAGGATCATCCTTTCGCGCCCAACAAATTATTAACGGCCCTCGCATCATATTGTATTCGATATACCGATATTGTTGCAATAGAGCCACCTGAGGGTTTGAAACTCGATGTGACAGGTTGTGCGCATCTCTGGGGAGGCGAAGAAAATTATATCCGCGATATCAGGACCCGGTTGAAAAATTTCGGTTATGAAGTGCGTGTATCCATGGCCGATACCCCCGGAGCTGCCTGGGCTATCGCGCATTACAGCGGGGAACCCTGGATTCTTGAACCTGACGGACAGGAAACTTCATTGCTTCCCTTACCTGTTGCATCGCTCCAATTAGAATCTTCGCAGGTTGAATTACTAACGAAACTGGGACTTCGGCAAGTCAGACATTTAACAAATATGCCCCGTGCGGCTTTACGACGGCGTTTTGGAGATGATCTGATTCTGAAACTGGATCAGGCCATGGGGAAGGCAGAGGAAATATTATTACCAGTTCAACCCGTTGAACTCTGCAATGAAAGACTTCCTTGTTTGGAACCGATTGTGACGTTAAAGGGAATTGAAATCGCATTGGAAAGATTACTGGAAACCATTTGCGGGCGGCTTCAAAATAAACATCAGGGTATGCGTCAATGCAGAATGAACTGCTTTCGTCTGGATGGCCGTGTTGAAAAAATTGAAATTGGCACCCATCGAGGAATCCATAATAAAAAACATCTGTTCAAATTATTTGAATTAAAAATTTCTACCATTGAACCCGGTCCGGGTATTGATCTGTTTATGATCGAAGTTTTACAGATGGAAAAACTTTCTCCTCATCAGGAGAGTCTTTGGAAATCAGATACTGGTATGAATGAGAAGGGAATTTCCGAGCTGATGGATCGTTTATCAAACCGTTTTGGTGAACAGTCCGTCCATCGCTATCTACCGCAGGAACAACATTGGCCCGAACGTTCATTTAAATCCGTTCATTCGTTAGGGAAAAAATCCAGCGCACCCTGGTTTATCGAAAGGCGAAGGCCTTTGCAGCTTTTGTCCCGACCTGAACGTGTGGAGGTGACGGCACCCATTCCCGATTATCCACCGATGTTTTTTACTTATAAAAGCAAAAGGCATAAAATTAAAAAATCAGACGGACCCGAACGTATTGAAAGAGAGTGGTGGATGGATGCTGGTAACTATCGCGATTATTATGCGGTGGAAGATGAAGAAGGAAACCGATATTGGATATTTCGATCGGGTGCTTATGAAGAAAGTAAATCGCCACACTGGTATATCCACGGTTTTTTTGCATAATTTATCGTAGTGTCTATCTCCCAACAACCGTCAACCATCAACCGTCAACCGTCAACCATAAAACCGTCAACCATCAACCGTCAACCGTCAACCATAAAACCGTCAACCATAAAACCGTCAACCATAAAACCGTCAACCATAAAACCGTCAACCATTGAACTACACCGAACTACAGGTTACAACAAATTTCAGTTTTCTTCGGGGTGCCTCGCATCCGGAAGAATACATAGAAACAGCGGCTGATCTGGGATATTCAGAAATTGGCATTACAGATCGCAACAGTCTGGCCGGTATCGTTCGCGCACATGTAGCCGCTAAATCAAAAGCTATTCGTCTGTTACCAGGATGCCAGCTGGATTTAATGGATGGACCTTCTTTACTGGTTTATCCGCATAACATAGATGGATATGCGCAGATATCTGCATTACTAACCAAAGGGAATCTGCGGGCGGAAAAAGGTTCCTGTCATGTATATAAAACAGATCTCTGTAATTTGTTAAAAGATGTGAAAGGAATCGTTTTGCCACCTCAATCATTAAACAACCGGTTTGATTTTGAAATATCTTTTGAGAAAGACCTCTCGGTTTACCGGGAAATTTTCGGTAGAAATCTCTATATCGCCGCCACCCGCCGTTATCTGGGTGACGATGCCAAGTATATTTATCGGATTGCGGGGTTGTCTGAAACATTAGATATTCCGATGCTGGCCACCAATGAGGTTTATTATCACACTTCCAATCGGCGGCAGTTGCAGGATGTACTGACTTGTATCCGGGAGAAATGTACCATTCAAAACGCCGGATACCGGCTTTATCAGAATGCAGAAAGACATTTGAAAGCAGAAGCAGAAATGTGCCGGATCTTTCGTCATTACCCCGATGCCATCAAAAAAACGCAGGAGATAAAAGAGGCCTGTCAATTTTCTCTCAGCATGCTAAAATATGAATATCCGGAAGAGATTACCCGCGATGGCCGCAGCCCGCAGGAAGAACTGGAATTTCTTTCCTGGGAGGGAGCAAAAGAAAAATTCGGTGAAGACATTTCTGAAAAAATAAGATCGACAATTCTTTATGAGCTCGCATTTATACAGGAAAAAAATTATGCGGCTTATTTTCTCACCGTCTATGATATTGTTCGTTTTGCCCGCGAACAGAAAATCCTTTGTCAGGGCCGGGGATCAGCCGCCAATTCCACCATTTGTTATTGTTTGGGAATCACTTCGGTGGACCCCTCCAAATTTGATCTGCTTTTTGAACGGTTTATTTCCTCTGCCCGAAATGAACCTCCGGATATTGACGTGGATTTTGAACATGAGCGCCGGGAGGAAGTGATTCAATATATCTATCGAAAGTATGGCCGTGACCGGGCAGCGATTGTGACTACGGTGACCCAGGAACGCCAACGCGGATCGATCCGCGATGTGGGAAAGGCAATGGGACTTACGGTGGATACGATTAACCGACTGACCTCTTCGGAATGGGAATTTTCGGAAGATTGGTTTAAAGGAAATAAATTATCGGAGCAGGGTTTCAATCCCACGGATCAGCATCTGCGCAAAGTACTCCGGCTCACAGAAGAACTGATGGGATTTCCCAGGCAACTCGGTCAGCATACCGGAGGATTTATTATCTCGCAGGAAAAATTATCAGATCTCTGTCCGGTCATGAATGCACGGATGGCCGACAGAACCTGTATTGAATGGAATAAGGATGATATCGATGCACTGGGTTTTTTGAAAATAGATGTACTGGCCCTGGGAATGCTCACCTGTATTCGTAAGGCTTTTGATCTGGCGAAAGAAAAATATAATCGTGACCTGACCCTTGCGAATATTCCTCCGGATGATCCGGCTGTTTTTGAAATGATCTGTCATGCCGACACGATCGGTGTTTTCCAAATCGAGAGTCGGGCGCAGCAATCGATGTTACCCCGTCTCAAACCAAAATGTTTTTATGACCTCGTGATTGAAGTGGCGATCGTGCGACCCGGTCCCATTCAGGGAGATATGGTGCATCCGTATTTAAAAAGAAGAAACGGAGAGGAGGCCGTAGAATATCCTTCCAAAGAACTGGAAGAAATTCTGGGTCGTACACTGGGTGTGCCTTTGTTTCAGGAACAAGCAATGAAAATTGCGATTGTAGCGGCGGGTTTCTCTCCCACAGAAGCAGATGAACTTCGACGCAGCATGGCCACCTTTAAAGCAAAGGGGATGGTCAGCCGACTGGAAGAAAAATTAGTCGGAGGAATGTTGCGCAGGGGATATCTAAAGGAATATGCACAACGTGTTTTTAAACAAATCGAAGGGTTTGGAAGTTATGGATTTCCCGAAAGTCATGCGGTGAGTTTTGCTTTACTGGTCTATGTCTCTTCCTGGATAAAATGGTACTATCCGGATATTTTTGCAGCTGCCCTTTTGAACAGCATGCCGATGGGATTTTATCAGCCCGCCCAGATTGTGATTGATGCCAGAAATCATTTGGTGGATGTACGACCCGTGGACGTAAATCTTTCCAACTGGGATAACCGGTTAGAAGAAAAATCCGGAGACTTTTTCGCGCTTCGTCTCGGTTTTCGCCAGGTGCGTGGCTTGCGGGCAGAAGATATCAACACAATGATTGCCGGTCGCACAAAAAAGTTTGTGACCATCCATGATCTTCGGGAAACGGGCGTTTCTCAATCCGTCCTGGAAAAACTTGCGGGTGCCGATGCTTTTCTTTCGATGGGACTCGACCGTCGGCAGGCGCTCTGGGAAATTTCCACAGGCAACGACCGGCCGATTGCCTTGTTTGCCGGTCATCCGACGGATGATTCGCTGGAAGAAAAACCGGCGCTTCCGAAAATGAAAATGTCGGAACAGGTGGTGCAGGATTATACCGCCTTATCACTTTCACTAAAGGCGCATCCGGTGTCCTTTGTACGGGATCAGCTGCAAAGACTCCGCATATTCCCCACCAAAGAGCTCGCGATGGCCAAAGATGGTGACCTGGTAAAAACGGCCGGTCTGGTTTTAGTAAGGCAACGGCCGGGCACAGCCGCCGGCGTTTGTTTTATTACCATTGAAGATGAAACGGGGAATGCGAACCTGATTGTATGGGAAAGTCTTTTTGAAAAATACCGGAAAGAAATACTCCAGTCGCGTCTGCTGATGGTAGAGGGGAAATTACAGATTGAAGGTGAAGTGGTCCACGTGGTTGTGCAAAAATGTTATAATCTCACCCCGCTATTGAAAAAGCTGACGGTAGTCGACGACGAAGAACTTCCTTTTTTAACCCTTGCACGTGGTGATGAAATTTCCATTCCTGCCCATGCCCAACCCTCAAAAAAAGGGAAACTGGAAAATGATGAAAGTTCAGTTTATTATAAGGGCCGGAATTTTAAATGAGTGTGAAAATATTTCCAGATTTGAAAATTATTCGAAATGAAGAGAGCCCTTTATAGCGAATATCCAATCAATAGGAATTCAACAGGAATTGAATCATAAAAATAAATTATTCAGTGGATACTTCATTTTAACTGCAAAAATTTCAAAACGCTGCTGATAAACCGGACAAAAAAAGTCTGACAAAAAGGGTCTTGAAGTGGCAGTTGTATTGTATGGGAAAGACGCTGTTGTTTTGAAATTATATAAAAGGTCTTGGACCAACCCACTGCAGAACCCTTTAACATCCGCATCCTGAATTTTATTTCCAGTTCGTGTTCGGATTGGGCCCCATCTCAAATACCAGTTTTTCTCCCTTCAACAAGTCGGTATGCGTTATAAACGGATGTTCGATTTTTTTTCCATCGAGTGTCACCGACTGAACATACAAGTTTTGCGCCGAGAGATGATTGGCTAATATTTCCAACCGTGCGTGTTTCCCTTTATTCATATAATTCATCACGACACGCGGAAACTGCGGTGCTCCGATCGCATAGATTCCGGAAGCCGGCGTCACCGGATAAAAACCCATTACGCCGAATATATACCACGCCGACATTTGTCCGCAGTCATCATTGCCATTGAGTCCCAGCGGCTTATTCAGGTAATTGATCGAGGTATGTTTGCGAACGAGTTCCTGCGTTTTCCAGGATTGTCCGCAATAATCATAGAGATATATATAATGATGACCCGGCTCATTGTCGTGATGATAATGACCGCCCGAAAAATTGGAGTCGAGCAGCGCCGCAAATTTTTCATTGCCGCCCATCAGGGCAATCATGCCCGGCATATCATGCATTACTCCAAATGCGTAGGTCCATTTATCGCCTTCCGTGAATCCATCATTTTCATGGGTGGCATCCAGATAACTGCCATCATATTTTCTGGGCGCAAAAAAACTTACTTTTTTATCGTAGATATTTTCATAGTTCTTGCTCCATTGCATCATACGGTCGTAATCGGAAATTTTTCCCATGGCTTTTGCCATCTGCGCCACGCAATAATCATCCATCGAAAATTCAATCGTGCGCGACACGGATTCCAAAACTTTATCTACCGGCACATAGCCAATTGAATGGTAATAACTCAGTCCGCCCCTGGCTTCACTGGCCTGCCATAGTTCCCGGTCTCCCCATTGGCGGTGGGTATCATTGCTTGGCGGCACCAGGCCATCCTTGCGCACGGCTTCATAGGCAAGGGCCGTATCGAATCCGCGAAATCCTTTGATGTATGCATCGGCAATAACGGCATCGGCATGACTGCCCAGCATGATATTCGTCTCTGCCGGATTGGGCCACATGGGCAGCCAACCTCCCTGCTGATACATTTGCAACAATGAAGTGATCATATCATTCACGCGTTGCGGTTGCGTGAAGATCAATAACGGATGCTCCGCACGGTAAGTATCCCACAAAGAATAATCGGTGTAGGAAACGCCGCTATGAATGGAATCATCGAAGGCGCTGTAATATTTGCCGTACTCAGAAAATTCGCGTGGAAATAAAAACGTATGAAATAAAGCGGTATAGAAAATGGCTTTCTGATCTTCGGTTACGCCCGACACTTCCATTCCTTGTAGATTTTCCTGCCAGACTTTTCGCGTATCGGCTGCCAGCTGATCAAAATTTCCGTTGGGTATTTCACGACGAAGGTTTTCGCGTGCCTGATCCAGACTAATAAATGAACTGGCAATCCGCAGATTGATGACTTCATTTTTTTTCGTCTTGAAACTGATATAAGCGCCAACCCGCGTACCGTACACATCGGTTCCACCCGCTTCTGCCTGTTCCTGATTCCAGGTTCCGTAGGAATCAATGACTTTATCAAATTGAATAATAAAATATCCTTTGAAGTTCGGCAGTTCAGGACCCAGTTGCGCCGATTGCCGATCGGGATTATATCCGGTGATCTCGCCGTTCTTCGTATCCACATGCACATAGCCTTTTAAAGTGGCCAGCCGATGAGTGAGGTCGTTGTTCGCATCGTTGAGTTCTGGATTTAAATTGATGCCCTGAATCAGAATATGCGATTCGCTGGATTGAGGAAACGTAAACCGGAACATGCCGCAACGGCTCGCGGCGGCTATCTCTGCTTTTATTTTTTGCTTGCGCGGAAGTTGAAGATCCACCGAATAATAGTAAGGCGTGGAGATCTCTGTCTGATGATTAAAATATAAAACCCGGTCCTTGGGCAATAATTTCAAACTGCCTACTTCCGGCATCACGGAAACATATCCGTAATCACCCATCCATACGGTGGGCTGATGCGTTGCTATGAAACCAATCACCGTACTATCTTCATAGATATACGGCATCCGGCTCATTTTATTTTCATGTGTCTGTAACATGAAATTTGTCATCGCAAAAGGACGACCCACCAGCGGAGTCGTGCCACCGCCTTGTAAATCTTTATCGAAACCAGCAAAGGGTGATCCGATCAGCGGATTTACATAGTCGACGATTTCTTTGGGTCCCTGATGTTGTTGCGCCCGCGTATGCGTGAACATCAATCCAACCAGTAACAGGGTGCCGGCAAATTTCAATTTGTTCAAAGCAATCATTTCAACGTGATTTTATAAGTAGCAGCATATTCGGACGGGTAGATTGCAGTTGGTTGAATGGTGAGTCCCTTTTCATTCTGACTCCATTTGATTTTTTCCGTGCTCCCCAACAGAGAGATATCCGCGATCCGGCCAGATTGTGTTGACAGCGATTTGATTATTGTTTTTTCTGCAGGGAGACCCAGCGCGATGGCATACAATGTACTTCCTTTGGTGGTGAAACGGATATCTTTGGCGTTGAATGGGATTTTCTGATCGGCAAAAGCACCACTCGCGGATTGGGTCGGACCTTCACCATATATTTTCCAGGGACGCGTGCCGTAGATGGCTTCTCCGTTGACGTCGAGCCATTTACCAGTACCCAATAAAACGTTTGTTTCTTCATCGGTAATCGTTCCATCCGAACGGGGTCCGATATTCAGCAGCAGGTTACCGTTCTTGCTCACGATATCAATTAAATTGGTCACCACATACTGGGCCGATTTAAAATCATTATCCTTGGTGTATCCCCATGATTTATTCCCGATCGCATCGTCGGTCTGCCAGGCCAGCGTTCGGGTCGCATCCAGTTTGCCTCTCTCCAGATCCAGCACAGCTACATTGTCCGGAAAGGCTTTAGCGTATTTGTAATTAATAACGACGCCCTTGTTCCATTCCACCCCTTTGTTATAATAGTAGGCAGCAAATGTTTTGCGGTAAGGATCGAGCGCGGGTTGTTCGATCCACCAGTCGAACCAGAAAAGCTGCGGCTGATAATTGTTTACGAGCTCGGTGCAACGCAGCAGCCAGTTGGTCATATATTCCGGTGTCATGGTCATATTTTCGGGCATAGCCGGACCATAGAAATCCTGGTTTTTCATATCAATAACATCGGATGCGAAATCACGTCCCGGATTTAAAAAGAACCAGTGTTCAATCCGGTGCGATGACAAGCCAAAAATCAATCCCTGTTTACGTATTTCAGCAGCGAGTTCTCCGATCACATCGCGTTTCGGTCCCATTTCAACCGCATTCCATTTGGAGAACGATGTTTTATACATCGCAAAACCATCGTGATGTTCGGCAACCGGCACAACATATTTGGCGCCGGCTTTTTTAAACAACGCCACCCATTGGGCAGCGTCAAATTTTTCGGCTTTAAACATCGG
>JAYWCS010000041.1:0-2678 GCA_043780315.1 Bacteroidota bacterium
CTTTTTTTATCGAAATATTCAATATGTCCGTTACTGCTGTCTTCCAGTTTTGCGAAGGATCCATGACATTCCATACAACGCCCATTGGCCAGTCGGTCGAAAAATGGTCCCTTTTTCGGATAACCCGGACTGTTACATCAGCTGTTGGTCGGCGTATAATAAGAAATAGGTAACTGGAACAACATATTGTTTAACCAGTACATATATGTCTGCCCTTTGCGGCCCGAGGCAATTACAATATCGAAAGGTTCCTGCCGGAATAATGCCCCGCCGATATATCCTTTCTGGAAAAAATGGTTATCCTCCTTTTCCATGACCACGTCGTAAAGCTGATTATCCCTGAAATGATTTGAGCCGCTGACAAAACTACCCATGATGTTTTCTGCGGAAGGAACCCGGGAAGCCATATTGTACGCCGTGCTGATGAAACTGTCATAAATATTTTTATGACATGTTTTGCACGCCAGAGAACCTGCGTATGAACTGTCAGGAGAAGTGCGTGGCTGTTGTAACCCCCCCACCGGATTCGTAGGATGAAACCAACAGGCTACCTGCAGATACAATCAATATCAGGAGCAGGGTGATGCAACTTTGCTTTTTGATTTTGCCGGAATAAGTTCTCATCCCAAAATCATTTAAACGCAAATTACTAAATCGAAACTAATAACCCGCGGGCGTGCATTCCCGTGCAATCAATTCATTTTTGAGCGTATATAATTCGCCTGTTCTGTTAATCCTGCGGATTCTTTCCGGTTGGCGATCTGAAGAAAGATGGTGTTGTTTATCAATGCACTAATCTCTTTTTTATCTTCTCCCGGTATCATATCCCGCAGACGGACGATTGCATTCACTGCTTTTTTCACCTGCTCTGTATTTTGCATTTTTAGTATCAGCGCAGAAAAATTTACCAGAGCCGATATTTTCTCTTCGCTCATCGGCATCTTATCAAAGCCTTCAATCACGAAATCAAATTTGCTGCTATCTTCTTCTTTGATAAAAATTGCCGACATGGCAGACTGCAATTCGCCTTTGGCCGGTTGAGCAACGAATTCTTTGGCTAATTGATAAGCGCGGTTTGCATCCAGCAAGCTCAATGCCGTAAGGGCCTTACCGGCAACAGTATAAGAGGAATCACCGGCCATCTTTTCAAATAAGGATTTGTATTGCGGATTTTTTAAAGTTCCTAACAATGCGATGGCTGTACCCTGTGCCACGCGATCTGATTCTTTATTCGCCATCTGAAAAAGAACCGGCTCCATGGCTGTTTTTACCCCTGGTTTTTCCATGTCGATGGCATTCATTGCCAGAATTCTTAATCCGGCATACGGATCCTTTAACGCCGTTCTGATCAAGTCCAGGGAAGCCGGATTATCCAGGTGTTGCGAGCAGTATTCAATTGCTTCCCGGCGGTCCATATATAAGCCCGCATGTTTATACTGATAAATAAAATTGGCGAGTGTTTTATGATCCTGCTTTTGACAAAGAACAATTTTATCTCCATCCACATTGATGAGTTCCGGATGTTTACGATAAGGAAAGTAAAAAGTATCACTGGCTTTCTCTAACCAAACCTTTCTGCGTTGTTTCGCATTGGCTTCATACACATCGATAGCCAGTGGAATACGGAAAATTTTTCCGGTTGCCTGCGTTTGGTTTACGATCACCTGGGCCGTTTTTTTCAGTTCATCATAATTGTAACTAATATCCAGCAGGGGATGACCGCTTCCGAAATACCATTGATTCCAGTACCAGTTCAGGTCCTGCCCGGTGACCTGTTCAAAGGCCAGACGCAGGTTATGTGCTTCGGCTGTTTTGAATTTATTGGTCACCAGATAAAGATTCAGGGCACTGAAAAAAGCGCTGTCGCCCACATAATTTCTCAGCATATTTAAAATGCGGCCGCCTTTCGAATAGGTCACCTCGTCGAACATCACTTCCAGGTCCGTGTAATAAAAACGCACCAGATTTTTTGAAAAATTGCGTGGATCCGCGAGATATTTTTCTGTGTCGTGGAAATTCGTGGCATCGCCTGCATCTTTGCCATGTTTATATTCAAACCATAACGTTTCGCTGAAATTGGCCATCGATTCATTTACGGTGAGGTTACTCCAGCTTTCCGTGGTAACCAGATCGCCGAACCACTGATGAAACAATTCGTGGCAGACATAGTCCTCGTATTTGTTTCCGTCGGTGAGCTGGCGGGCATCCTGTTGCAGATCGCTGGTGTGCAGGGTGGCGGTCGTGTTTTCCATTGCGCCAGCCAGATCATAATCGCGGGCGGTCATTTGTGCATATTTCACCCAGGGATAATCGACGCCCAGCACGCGGGAATAAAAAGCAATCATCTCGGGGGTATAACCGAAAATCTTTCGTGCAACCGGTGCAAAATCTTTCTCCACATAATAACTGACTTCTTTGTCCTTATAACTATCGCGTATAATAGCATAGTCGCCAATGCCCATAAAAAACAGGTACGGTGCGTGGGGTAGCTCCTGTTTCCAGTCGTCGGTTCGTGTCCCATCAGCATTTTGAATCTGGGAAACGAGTTTACCATTCGACAGGCTGACATATTTTGAAGGCACCGTCATAATAATCTCTTCCGTCGTTTTCTGGTCGGGCCGATCGATGGTCGGGAACCAGGCAGAATTGGATTCTGTTTCGCCCTGCGTCCAAATTTG
>JAYWCS010000042.1:0-2541 GCA_043780315.1 Bacteroidota bacterium
TCGATGAAGTGGTGCTTTCTATTTACCGCGCGCCCAAATCGTATACGGGCGAAGAAGTGGTGGAGATTAGTTGTCATGGCTCAACGCATATAGAAGAAAAAATTATTGCGGCCTGCATCGCCCGCGGGGCTCGACTGGCCCGTGCCGGCGAATTTACACAACGTGCCTTTTTAAATGGGAAGATGGATCTCACGCAGGCGGAAGCCGTTGCCGACCTGATTGCAAGTCATTCAGAAGCCGCGCGGCTTTCGGCATTACATACAATGCGCGGCGGATTTGCGAACGACCTCAAAATGTTACGCGATCAGCTGCTCGGATTTTCCGCCCTCATCGAACTCGAACTCGATTTCTCGCAGGAAGATGTGGAGTTTGCAGACCGTGCAAAATTATATGCGCTGGTAAGTGAAGCGCAGCAGGTTACGGGGCAGCTCATCGAATCCTTTAAATACGGTAATGTGATCCGCAACGGCGTGCAGGTGGCGATTGTAGGCAAACCCAATGCCGGCAAATCGACTTTGCTGAACCGTTTGCTGAATGAGCAGCGCGCCATCGTGAGTGAGATTGCGGGCACAACGCGCGACACGATCGAAGAATCGCTGATGATCAGCGGCATTGAATTCCGATTGATTGATACGGCCGGGATTCGCCAGCATACGGCCGATCAGGTTGAGCAGCTGGGGATGAATAAAACACGCGAGAAAATTGAACAGGCCGATATCGTGCTCGAAATACTGGACGCCACGGATCCGGTATTTGAAAATATTGACATTGCCCCGGAGAAATTACTACAGGTGGTGAACAAGACAGATTTGGTATCGGATGAATTATTGAAAAAGCAATTTACAAAAACGGGGTTGATGCAAACGACCGCCAATTTTTTATATGATTCCGAATTGCGCAAGGAGAGTTCACTGCACACAAAATTCCCCCATCCCGAAACCGTATTTATCTCTGCAAAAACGGCCGAGGGGATTGTTGAATTAAAAAACACGCTCGTTCGCCGGGTGCTGGACGGACTAAAAATCCGCGAAGGCACGGTCGTAACAAACGCCCGCCATCACGAGGCGTTGAAAAATGTTTCGGCGGCACTTCAGGAAATCCGTGACGGCCTCGACAACCAACTTCCTGGCGATTTGCTCTCACTCGACATCCGTCGTTGCCTCCACTATCTCGGTGAGATCACCGGCGAGATCACTAACGAAGAACAGCTGTCCTGGATTTTTGGGAAGTTTTGTATCGGCAAATAATAGGCTGATTCCACCTGCCTCCCTTTTCCCCCATTTAACGTAACACATTGCAATACAGGCAAGTGTTTAAGCGTGTTTTTAACATTTAACTTTTATTGCTTTTTTGATTGTTACGAATCCGTAACTTTAATTGATTTTTTGATTAGTAACAAGGCATTGGAGAAATTATCGAACTAATGGCACTATTTGACACTTATAGTCATTCATAGGCATCTAGGGACACTTTTTGTCATTAGTAGGCATGCATGGTCAACTCCGGTCACTACCAGACACTAAAAAACGATTAAACCCAACGTTATGAGCAGTAATATCCGTTTAAAAAAAATTTGTCAGGACTGCGGCAATCTTTTCACGGCGAAAACAACGGTCACCAAGTTTTGCTCGGATGACTGCGCCAAGAGGAACTATAAAAAAAGAAAAAGGGAAGAATGTATACAGGTCTCCAAAAAGAATACCCGTGCCGAAATAACGGGACAGGTTGAAGCTGTCCCAGGGACTGCCAGTAGGGTTGAATCAGGCGATAAATTTCTTTTCGATATTGAAGAGCTGGCCGTGCTCACCGGTCTGAGCAGGCGAACCTTATTCCGGTTGATGAAAGATAAAAAGTTTCCACGGCTGAAAATCGGCAATCGCTTACTATTCAAAAAGGATGACGTAATCCATTATCTCACCGTCAAATTTGAAAGAAAATGAGAGGCAAATTGAGAGAACGCAAAGGTATCGCAGGCAAAAGTAGTCTATACATTAATTACTATCCGCCAGTTTTTAACCCGGATAAAAACAAATATACCCGCACCGAGTTTTTGAAGTTATATGTAATCGACAAACCCAAAACGGATTTTGAAAAATCACAGAACAGATTAAACCGGGAGATAGCAGAAAAAATTCTGATCAAGCGATTGAAAAGCCTGATGCTGGAGGATCATAATCTTTTTAATGGGGATGTGCTTCAAAGTAGTTTTTTTGAGTTTGCGAAAAAGTTCACCCTTAAAAAGGAGCAGTCAGGAAAAGATGTGAATCATTATCTGACCGTTCTTAAATATTTGAAAGTATTTGGCGGCGATAAATTGAAGTTTACTTCCATTACGGAAGAGTTTATTGCTGGCTTCAAGGTCTGTAAAATGAACTGTGTCAGATAATAATTTTGTACAAGTTTCAAAGAGGCGGTGTCGGCTCCATTCAAAGAGCAAGGCACCGCCTCTTTGAATTGGATGGATGTCATAGATCCACTTTCATTCGGTTACCAAATATAATCTTTAGCTGCGATGCAGAGACCGCCCATCCATGTAAAGGC
>JAYWCS010000043.1:0-6272 GCA_043780315.1 Bacteroidota bacterium
CCCATGGAGGGATGATTTTTGGGGACCTCCGGAAACAGGCGGCTGAAAAAAGGACCAATGATGCGGGAAAGAAAATTCACCGCTCCGGCTTTTTCACCCACATTCATAAAACCCAGAAATAAAGCCATCACCCCGATCAGACCGATGGCTATCTGCACGCTGGTATTGGCAGAATCAAAAACGCCGTCCACAATGGTTTTGAAAATTTCGGTGTCGCCGAAAAAGATCAGCCGGATCAGCGCCGTAACGAAAGCCAGAAGAAAAAAAATGATCCAAAGCAGGTTCAGGGCCATATCCGGAATTATGGGTTGAATATAAGTAATTAAATATCGATCCCTCAAATACTTCTATCTTTGCGGGCGCAAAAACAAGCGGTTATCTCTTACATAAATTGAATTTACCATGGCGTTAAAGGCAGGCATCGTTGGATTACCGAATGTGGGAAAATCTACGTTGTTTAATGCAGTCAGCACGAGTGCAAAGGCGCAGGCGAGCAATTATCGGTTTTGTACGATCGAACCTAATATCGGCCTGGTCGACGTACCGGACGAACGCTTAAACCGTCTCGCAGAATTGGTGCATCCCGACCGGATTGTGCCCACCCAGATTGAAATTGTGGATATCGCCGGACTGGTGAAAGGAGCCAGTAAAGGGGAAGGCCTGGGCAATAAATTTCTGGCCAATATACGGGAAGTGGACGCCATCGTACATGTCATCCGCTGTTTCGAGGATGAAAATATTCTACGGGAAGAAGGGGCCATCAATCCGGTGAGCGACAAAGAAATCATTGATACGGAACTTCAGCTCAAAGACCTTGATGGCGTGGAAAGAAAATTTTCGAAGGCAGAAAAATTATTGCGCACCGCCGATGCCAAGCAAAAACAGGAATTTGAAGTATTAAAAATTTGTAAGGAACATCTTGAAAAGGGTAAAAATATCCGGGAGCTGAATCTCGACAAAAACGATAAGACCGCAATTGCCGATTTGTTTTTGTTAACGGATAAGCCGGTTTTATATGTAGCTAATGTGGATGAAGCATCCATGCATACCGGGAATCGTTTTTCTGATGCATTGAAAAAAGCGGCAGAAACAGAAAATACCCAGATGATCGTGATGAATAATTCCATCGAACAACAGATTGCTGAACTTGAAAATGCGGACGACAAGGCGATGTTCATGGACGAGTATAAGATGAAAGAACCGGCCCTGAATAAGCTGATCCGTACCACCTATGCCCTGCTGGCATTACAAACTTATTTCACTGCCGGAGTGCAGGAAGTGCGGGCGTGGACTATACAGACCGGATGGAAAGCCCCGCAGGCGGCGTCGGTGATTCATACCGATTTTGAAAAAGGTTTTATCAAGGCCGAAGTAATCGCCTACAACGATTTTTTAAAATACAAATCCGAAGCCGCCTGCCGGGAAGCAGGAAAACTTCGTATTGAAGGGAAAGAATACATCGTCAAAGACGGAGATGTGATGCATTTCCGCTTTAATGTATGAGGAAAGTGAGGCAAGTGAGGTAGTAAGAAAGTATGGAGATCTTGCATACACACTTTCATACATTCATACTACCTCACTTGTTTCACACTTCCACACTAATAGATATTGAATCCCAGACTAACATAGTAGAGTCCGCCGATCTGGGAATTTCCGATGGCATCTGAATAATATTTGTTCAGCAAATTGGTTGCTCCAATCTTGATCATACTGTTTTGAAGTTTCGGAAGTTTCATACTGACCTGGGCATCCAAAGCACCAAAGGCCGGTGTGGTTCCTGAAACGAAAGATGATTCGTACAAATAACGCTGCTGCCAGCGATAGGTGATATTAAAACCAAAAACTTTCCGTATCGTATAATTTCCAACGGAAATATTATATTTCATTTTCGGAGTATTAAACTGCGTTAGTCCGTTCGCATCGGCATTTGTCAAATTATTGTACGCGATATTTCCGCCGGCAAAAAATCCTTTCGGCAGGGAATACTGTAAACTAATCCCCGCGCCCACTGTATTCACTTTATTGCTGCTGTTGGTATAAATTCCAAAAGTGTTGTGCGCAGTTTGTCCCTGTGTAAACGGATTTTTTACCAGTACCGTCAAACCGATGAAATTCGTGTACTGTGCATAAAATCCATACAGGTCTATGAACAATTTTTTTCCGATAATCCCCTTATATCCGAGTTCCCAGGAAGCAACAGTTTCCGGTTTGAATTCTTTGAATTCGTACTGGACTGGCTGTTGACCGGTGCGTTGATAATTTCCCAGTGATGCCGTATCGTAAGTATCGGAGGTCAACCCATAGTACGAAATAAACTGGGGCAGACCGCCGATCAGGCGGGCCGAACCGGTTTGCAGATTAATGTATTGATTTTGCGTGGAAGGAAACCGGTAGGCCGTCTGGTAGGAGGCACGGATAAAATTATCTTTTGCAATTTCAAAAACTGCCGTCACCCGGGGTGTAAAACGGCCCTTGAAATTTGAATTTTTATCATACCGCCCAGCGATTGTCAGCCGCAATAAATTATTTAATAATCCTTTCTGTACCTGGGCAAAAGCGCCCGTTTCATTTATTTTAATCGTTCCGGCAGTGTCGGCAAAAATAGTTCCATGCGAATTCAACACAAATTCGCGGGTGGAAGCCCCGACGGAAATATCGGCCCATTTGATAAAATCCGAAAAATTATACATCCCTTCCCCTACATAGAGATCGGTCTGGTCGTTGAATTTTCCTCCGGCCGGTATGGGCAGTTGTTTCAAAGAATCGAGGGCCTTATTAAAAGAACTGCTACCGGGCTGATAACGGTTTGCATCGGCACCCTGGCGGGCAGCCGCACTGGCCGTTACATAGGCCTGCGCGGGTGTTTCTCCCCCGGCAAGCGCCGCACCAAATGCCTGCGCGTAGGTACCGATATAAGTAGGGGCCCAAACCGTTGCTGTCGGTGAATATGCCTCATTGACCAGCGTGGCCGTGGCCACCATATCATAAGATTTTCCGGCATTTTCCTGTGTGGTATATGCCCGTACATAAAATCGCTTTCCGGTTACCTCGGCTTTATACTGTCCGATTCGCACGTTTTGAAGATTGTAGCGGTCGGTCCCGGTGTAAATGGTGTTCGCACTTCCGAAATTTCCACTGAGACTCGCCGTGGTATTATCGGTCAGCTTATAAAAAAACCCGGCGGAAGCTTTTAAATTATAGGCCCGGTAATTCGTCAAAGCCGTTTCCTGATATCCTGTTCGAGTTACTCCTGAGTTGGTTGGGGTAAGGGAGGCAATTCCATTCAGCTGGGCCGCAAGAGCCACATTGCCGGCATTGGCTGCCTGCTGAGCTGCCTGCTGCAAGCCGTTATGAACAGTAAAATAAGCGCTTTCATCTCCATAGGTATTTACTCCATTATAATCCGGTATACTCCGATCGCCTGCAACCGGCTGGCCCTGCAGGGGACTGAAATTCCGGTAATCGGTGGCTGTCCAGTCTTTCGCCAAAGTATATTCAGCGGAAATCCGGAAAGCGAAGCGGTTATAAGCCTTTGCATAACGGCCCATCCAATCATAATAAGGCGCTGCCTTCATGCTGGGGTCGCTCATATGATTCACTCCCTGTTTGATCTGCGCACTGAATCCCTGGTATTTAAATGGATCTTTGCTGGTCATTAAAATAGTGCCCGTCATGCCACCCGATCCATAAAGTGCCGAAGATGCGCCGGGCAGCAACTCTACATTATCCACATCCAGTTCATTGAGCCCGACAATATTTCCTACGGAAAAATTTAATCCGGGCGCCTGATTATCCATTCCATCCACCAATTGGTTCATGCGCAGGTTACCGCTCCCGTTAAACCCCCGGGTACCCAGCGTTTTAAAAGTGATCGAAGAAGTAACTACATCCACTCCTTTTAAATTGGCCAGCGCGTCATAGAAAGAAGGCGCTGGCACTTGCCGTATGGCCGCGCTGCTAAGACGTTCAATAGACACCGGCGATTCCAGACTCCTGATCTGCGATCTGGTGGCAGAAACGACCACTTCGGTACCTTGTATCGACGCAGGTTTGAGACTGACCACCAGCGGGGAAGAAATATTTTCCAACAGCACTTCCTGCGTCTCATACCCAATGGAGGATATGATGAGCGTGAAAGGGAAAGCCTGCCGGATACTGATTTTAAAATTACCGTGGCCATCGGAAAAAGTCCCGCCGGACCCTCCTTTTAGTACCACCGAAGCGGCCGGAACCGATTCTTTTGATTCTGCATCAGCAATATTTCCGGTAACAACAACCGCCTGGGCAAAAAGCCGGATTTGAAATACCAGTAAAATAGCGAATAAAAATAAAACGTGTGAGTAGGTTTTCATGGCAAGCATTTTTTGATATTTGAATTTCGATCGTGTTAGCGGGTACCATTTTTTTCCTTAACCTTTGCAGACAAAATGATGCCATGACGCCTTTTCATTTTCCCGACCAGACGGCTTTCTACAAGGGTAAAGTGCGTGACGTGTATACCATTCACAATCAACTGCTGGTGATGCTGGCGTCCGATCGCATTTCAGCATTCGACGTTATTCTGCCACGCCTGATCCCATTTAAAGGACAAGTATTGAATCAGATAGCTGCTTACATGCTGAAAGCTACACAGGATATTTGTCCCAACTGGCTGCTATCTGCTCCCTGTCCCAATGTGAGTATTGGTAGACGCTGCGATCCGTTCCGGGTGGAAATGGTCGTGAGGGGAAATTTAACGGGCCATGCATGGAGAACCTATTCTGGCGGACAACGATTATTATCGGGGGTGAAAATGCCGGAAGGTCTGAGAGAAAATGATTTTTTCCCGCATCCGATCATTACTCCATCGACGAAAGCGGATGCGGGTCATGATGAAGATATTTCCGGGTTAGATATCGTGAAAAACGGATTGGTTAGAGAAAGAGATTATGTGCAACTTGAAAAATATGCACTCCAACTTTTTGCACGCGGTAAGGAGCTGGCGGCAAAAAGGGGCTTAATTCTGGTTGATACAAAATATGAATTTGGTAAAATCGGCGACACCATTTACCTCATCGACGAGATTCATACGCCGGATTCTTCGCGTTATTTTTATGCCGACGGATTTGAAGAACGACAGTTGAAAGGTGAAAAACAAAAACAACTCAGCAAAGAATTTGTGCGCGAATGGCTGATTTCAAAGGGGTTTATGGGTAAATCCGGTCAGACGGTACCCATCATGGAAAACGAATGGATTGAAACGATTTCGAAACGATATATTGAATTATATGAACAGGTGATCGGCGAAAATTTTGTTCCGCAAATCTATTCCGAAGCAGAAATTTTTTTACAGATTTCAAATAGTCTGAATAAGTTTAAGAGCTGGTGAAATAACCGGTTTTAAATCAGGCCGTCATTGGCTGAATCCAAATTATCTAAGCGTCCTTCTGAGCGACTTGTTAAATATCTTCGGGTCCTTTGCGAGACCTTTACGCAATTCTTTTTGTTCCCCGGCCGGCAGCCGATAAATTTCCTGACAGGCTACACTGCAACAACCGTCGTATAATAATGAACAGTCTGCGCATTGAATAAATAGCAGGTGACAACCACTGTTTTTACAATTGGTATGGGTATCTGCCGGCTTGCCACACTGGTGACAACGGGCAATAATCTCTTCCGTAATCGCCTCTCCCAGCCGCTCGTCGAACACAAAATTTTTACCCCTGAATTTATTTTCGAGCCCTTGGGCCTTCACTGTATTCGCATAATGGATGATACCGCCCTCCAGATGAAATACTTTTTTGAATCCGCGATGCATCAGGTAGGCGCTGGCTTTTTCACAGCGGATTCCACCAGTGCAATACATAATCACCGTTTTGTCTTTCTGATCCTTTAATAATTCGGCCGCCTGCGGCAACTGCTCGCGGAACGTATCGCTGGGAATTTCCATCGCGCCATCGAAATGACCCACTTCAAATTCATAATGATTCCGCATGTCGACCACCAGCGTTTCGGGATCGGATGATAATTCATTAAAAGCTTCTGCATTCACATACTGGCCCTTTTTTTCCATGCTGAATGCGGGATCTGAAATGCCGTCGGCCACGACTTTATCCCGCACTTTTATTTTTAAAACCCAGAAAGATTTTCCATCTGCAAACGCCGTGTTCAACCGCATTCCCTGGAGAAGTTCTATACTTTCTAAATAAATCCGAAATATTTCCAGCTGGGAAACCGGCAAACTGATCTGCGCATTGATTCCTTCATGGGCCAGATAAATTCGACCGAATACT
>JAYWCS010000044.1:0-8095 GCA_043780315.1 Bacteroidota bacterium
GCTACCTGGGCTTTCGCGGAGATTGACAATAGCGGTAGTCTGGGTTTGCGCTATTACGGAATTGGCCGGGGAAGAATGGCCGATAATATTGGACTCGCATTTGTTTCAAACGGACTTTCTGCGGGTCACCGCGATTTCTTAAATACCGGGGGGTATGGATTTATGATTGGGGATGGTAAACTCCCGAACTATCAAAGAGAAAATATTCTGGAGTTTTTTTATGAAGTAAAATTATTTGAATCTGTATATATAACGGCAAATTACCAGTTTGTAGCCAACCCGGCGTACAATCCCGACCGTGGGCCGGTCAGTTTAATTGGCGCCCGCGTTCATGTGAGCTTTTAATCAGAGATTACCTTTCTTGAGTTCATTCACCGCATAATCACAGGCCCTCGCCGTGAGCGCCATATAGGTGAGTGAAGGATTCTGCGAAGCGGAGGAGGTCATACAGCTTCCATCGGTAATAAATACATTTTTCACCGCGTGCAGTTGGTTGAATCCGTTTAATACAGAAGTTTTCGGATCCCTTCCCATTCGCACGGTTCCCATTTCATGCACGGCTGATCCGCCCGGTAGCGGATAATTAAATCCGGTAATTCCATTAAACCCGGCTTTCTCAAACATTTCAACAGCCGTGTCTTTGATATCTTTCTTCATGGCTTTTTCATTTTCACCGTAGGCAAAATGAATGCGAACCAACGGTAAATCCCACGCGTCTTTGGCGGAGCCATCGAGCACGATTCTGTTTTCGTAATAGGGAAGCGTTTCACCCCAGCCACCCATCCACAAAGTCCAGGGCCCGGGTTTTAAAAGTTTTTCTTTAAAGTTTTTTCCGAATCCGGATAGTTCCTCACCCAGCAGATCCCAGCTTTTTCTGGCGCCACTCGCCTGATATCCCCATCCCCTGACATAGTCTTTCCGGGCAGATTCCGGATCGAGATTTCGGAACCTCGGCATATAGATCCCTGCCGGCTTTCGTCCAAAATAATATTTGTCCTGCATGCCCTTATAATCACCGTAGGCGCCCGCGCCGATAAAATGATCCATCAGGTTGTGTCCCACTTGTTTGGAATCATTACCCAGCCCGTCGGGAAACCGTGCTGAGGTGGACCGGAGCAGGATCGAGGCAGTGTTGATGGTAGAGGCATTTAGAAAAATAATTTTTGCAAAATATTCTGTTACCTCTTTGGTATGGGCATCGATCACCCGAACGCCCGTGGCGCGTTGTTGCTTGTCATCGTAAATGACTTCTGCCACGACGGCATCATATAAAACCGAAAGGTTTCCACTGGCTTCTGCGGCCGGTAAAGTAGCTGCGTTGCTGCTGAAATATCCGCCAAACGGACAACCCCGATCACAGAGATTACGAAACTGACAGGGCCCACGTCCTTTCCAGCCGCGACTCAGATTGGCGACCCGCGCCGGGGTTACAGTGCGACCCGCATAATTTTCTTTTACTTTTTTTGAAAAGTAATCTTCGATGCAATTCATCTCAATTTCCGGCAAAAATTTTCCATCCGGCAATTGCGATAGTCCTTCCGCCCGGCCACTGATGCCGGTAAAGTCTTCTACATAATCGTACCAGGGGGCCAGATCTTTATATCGGATCGGCCAGTCAACACCATGCCCGTCTTTTAAATTGGCTTCGAGATCCAGGTCGCTTAGCCGGTAACATTGCCGCCCCCAGGTTAACGATCGGCCACCCACCTGGTAGCCGCGAATCCATAGAAACGGATCGTCCTGAATATACGGATGGTCGTGATCGTTGGCGTAAAAAGCTTTGTTACCCGGATTATAATTATTGGAACTCACCGGATCCTGCATTTGATCTTTGATCGTATTGAAAAGGCCATGGGTAAAATCCCAGGGTGCCATCAAGGCAGTTGGATAGTCTTTTATGTGTACCACATTTCGGCCCCGTTCGATGACCAGTGTCCGCAGACCTTTTTCACAGAGTTCTTTTGCGGCCCAGCCACCACTGATGCCAGAGCCGACCACGATGGCGTCGAATTGATGTTGTTTGAGTCCTTTGCTGTTTACATAAACCTGGTTCGGATCCCCCATAGCAGATTATTTGGTGGCCCAGGCTTTTTGATTTGATTCCAGTGGAATGCAGGATAAATATTTTCCGGGCACTGCAATATAGTTTAATCCCTGAGTGGCTCCCTTTTCTGAAATACAATATCCGTACACCGTATAGGATTTTAGTGTTTGAAAAAAAGGCCTGCCCGTAAATTTATTTTTTATTTTTTCAAAAAATGAATTCGTACGACTGGATTTTTGTTCGAAATAAAGTAGTACCTGCTCTTTTTCTTCCGGTGTACAGTGGTTGAATTCTTTTTTACAGGTCGAATACGTATAATTTTCAAGGCTTTTCAACCCCTCCACAAATCGGTTAAGTGTTTTTGTATCTGTGCAATCTGTGAGTATGCGCATCATATATTCAACTGCCCCGGCTTCTCTGGCACCGGGTGTCTGGGTTGCCGGAATGATGGTTTCCGCTAATTCTTCGAGGAGTGCTTTTTTCCCCAATACATAGTTTCTGTCGGGATTTTTTACCAGCGTATACCATTCGTAGCCTCCTACGGTAGCGGCTGTTGCACTGCCTGCCAGCAGAATAGCGCCGATGGCTTTTCTTCGTTTCATTATTGGACGCCTTTTTTGTCGACTGCTAAAACCGTCCTTGCGCCGAGTTCACGGGCTACCCGCATAACGGCAACCACATCATCGATGGGAACGGTTTTATCCGCATTGATCACAATGGAAGGCTGATCGGTTTCCTTTGCTAAAAAAGGCTGAAGATGCGCCTTGAGATCTGCCAGACTAACCTTCGTCGTACCCACGAAATATTGCTGATTGACATCGATGGAAACGACCACCGTCTGTTTTGATTTCGTATCGCTTTTAGATTTCGGCTGGGATAATTTAATCACATTCGGATTGGCCAGTGTAGAAACGATCAGGAAAAACAATAACAGGATGAACAGGATATCGTTTAACGGACCTGTATGCACTTCTCCCTCGTCCCGGTGTTTCTTACGTAAATTCATTCGCTGCAAATATGGAATGGTAAAAACATTGCCTTTGAGCACATGGTGGTTTAGCGCGTTGGTTCCTGTAAAATATCGATAAACTCTGCACTCGCTACTTCCATTTTATTGGTCGCTTTATCAATTTGTGAATTCAGGTAACGGTACATGATATAGGCAATGATACCAATGATCAAACCGCCCGCAGAAGAAATCATTTTTACATAGATACCGCCTGCAATATTTGATATACTGTATTCCCCGGTTGATGCGATATTATAAAATAACTGGAACATCCCGATAATGGTTCCCAGGAATCCAAACAATGGGGCGATGTATCCGATGACCGATAAAATGGAAACGTTTCTTTCCATCGTATACAGTTCCAGCCGACCCACATTCTCCATGCTTTTCTCAATGGCATCAATGGGTTTCCCGATACGCTGAATACCCTTATCGATCATGCGGGCAATCGAATTGTTTGTATTTTTTGCCAAACTCCTGGCAGCCGTCACGTTGCTATTGACAATATGATCGCGAATAATATTCATAAAATTCGCGTCTGTTTTGGAAGCCTTATTAATGGCCATCACCCTTTCAATAAAAACAAATATGGCGGTAACCAATAAAATGGCGAGTGGGATCATCAGTGGACCACCCCTTTCGAAAATATCCAGCAAATTTTGTTTTCCCGGTGGCGGGATGATACCGGCTCTCGTCAGGCTATCCTTTATTTTCGAAGAATCTATGATTATTTGCAGAAAGAATAAATGCATTCGTTACCCTGATTTTATGGAGGTAAAAATAAGCTTTTTACGCTAAGCTTTTGGTGTTTCCTGTTTCATCATCATCGCCTGAATCTGCATCATGGTTTTATTCATCCCTTCGCCGCTGCCATCCAGAAATATTACGTTGCCTTTACCATATTCGGCAAAATTTTTAATCGCTTCCGTCCACATACTAAACAGAATGACATTGGTGTCGAGGTTGGCAAGCTTCATCTGCTGGGCTGCCTCACTCATTCCCTTGGCAACCTCTTCCCGGAAGAGCGCAACACCCTGTCCGCGTAATTTGGCCGCTTCTTTTTCTGCTTCGGCAGAAATCTTGATGGCATTCCCTTCGGCTTCGGCAGACTTGGTTTTTGTTATCAGCAGGGCCTGTCCTTCATTCTCTGCAGCTGCCTTCAGATTATTGCTGGCTACCACGCGGCTCATGGAATCAATAATTGCCTGATCAAACGTGATATCATTAATCTGCAGATCCAGTAAATGATAGCCCCATTCTTCCAGCGAATGATCGATCTGATCTTTTACATATTCTACAATATCCCGGCGAAGGCCAAGAATCTCGGCTTGCTTTTTTGTCGCTACAAACGCACGGATACTGCCTTCAATGGTTCTCGTTAAAGCCTGCATGAGATCCCGCTCTGCAATGAATTTGAAGGCTACTTTTTTAATCGTCTCCTCGTCCGAATTCTGCACAGCATATAATAACATGCTTTTAAAATAAACATTTGCCTGATCGGTAGTGACGGCCTGAAATTCAAGCTCGACCGAACGGTTCTGGATACTGATGCGCTTCTGGATCTGTTCGAACAGCGGAATCTTGAAGTTGAGCCCCGGCTGTAGTATTCTTCTGTATTTCCCAAACATCGTAACAACATCAATGTATCCCTGACTCACCGTAACCAAACCGCTAAATACAAAAATCAGAACCGGAAGAATCCACCAAAAATGAATAAGAATTTCCATATGTCTGGCTGTTATTGTTTATTTTAAGACTTCTTTCGATGCTTTCCGTTGTTTTCTTTTGACCGTGCACTGAAAGGTTAAATGTACTAATTTTTGCGCGCTGAAGCCGAAAACTCCTGCCGCTGATTTATGTTTTAACTTTGTGTTCATGCAAGAAACACTGGACATCCTGATTATCGGCTGCGGACCCATTGGACTGGCCTGCGCGCTGGAAGCCAAAAGGGCCGGATTGCGTTATCTGATACTTGAAAAAGGGGTGCTAGTCAATTCTCTTTATCACTATCCTGCCAATATGACTTTTTTCTCCACCTCGGAAAAAATTGAAATCGGCGAAATTCCTTTTGTAAGTAACAATATTAAACCGACACGTCCCGAAGCGCTTGAATATTACCGTCGCATAGCTGTTTCCCAAAATTTGGCGGTTCACTTGCAGGAAGAGGTGCTGGACGCCATTGATCAGGGGGAATATTATGAGGTACACTCCAATCGCGCGACTTACGACGCAAAAAATTTGATTGTGGCCACCGGCTTCTATGATATTCCCAATTTGTTGCATATCCCGGGGGAAGATTTACCCAAGGTCAGGCATTATTATAAAGAACCGCATTTCTATGCCATGCAAAAATTATTGGTCGTTGGCGCGAATAACTCTGCGGTAGATGCTGCGCTGGAGAGCCTGCGTAAGGGCGCTGAAGTCACCATGGTCATTCAGGGAGCCTCGATCGGTCCGCGCGTGAAATACTGGGTGCGTCCCGATATTGTGAACCGGATTGAACAAGGTTCTATCAAAGCATATTATAGTTCCTCCCTGCTGGCGGTACGGGAAAAAGAAGTCGATATATTAACACCGGAAGGACCTCTGACTATTGCGAACGACTACGTGTTGGCAATGACGGGCTATCAGCCAAACTTTGCTTTTTTAGAGAAGCTCGGTATTGAATTATCTAAAGATGATAAGCGCCATCCGGTGTACAATACGGATACAATGGAAAGCAACCGGAGAAATATTTACCTGGCCGGGGTGGTGGTGGGCGGAATGGACACCCACCTTTGGTTCATCGAAAATTCGCGTGAACATGCGCGGCAGATTGTGCGCGGTATTCTGGCAAAAAATAAATGACTTAAGATTTTTCTTCCCAAATCCCGCACAGATGAATGATGGTGGACAGACTTTTTTCCATATCCTGCACGCTCACATATTCGTGTTTGCTGTGGAAGGCCATCTCTCCGGTGAAAATATTCGGACAGGGCAATCCCATAAAAGAAAGTCGCGATCCATCGGTCCCGCCACGGGCCGCCGATTCTTTTAGAACCAGTCCGGCCCGATGAACGGCTTCCCGCGCATATTCCGAAACCTGCGGATGTTTAACCAGCACTTCTTTCATGTTTCGATACTGTTTTTTTACTTCATATTCGATTCGGCCTCCAACGAAAGAACGCGTGGCATACACGGCTTTGTCTTTTAAATATTCTTCGTACGCCGATAATTTTTCAGTATTAAAATCGCGGATGATAAATTCCACGGTTATTTTTTCCGCGTTGCCTTCCATTCTTACCGGATGCACAAAACCATACCGGTCCTCGGTGGTTTCAGGAGAAAATTCATCCCTTGGAAGTTCATCGATAAAAGCAGATGCCATTTTAAGGGCATTCACAAGTTTATCTTTTGCATCTCCTGGATGGGCAGACACACCATAAAAAATCAACTTCATCCCGTCTGCCGAAAAAGTTTCTTCTTCAAAGGACCCCAGCTCGGCTCCATCGAGGGTATAACCGAAATCAGCGCCCAGTTTTATCATGTTCAGTTTGTTCACACCCCGCCCGATTTCTTCGTCGGGCGTAAAAAGTATCCTGATTTTGCCATGTTTTATTTCGGGATGTTGCATCAGATAACCGGCGAGTTCCATGATGATGGTTACGCCTGCTTTATCATCGGCACCCAGCAGGGTAAGTCCCGATGCAGTGATGAGATCGTCCCCTATTTTTTCAAGTAAATACGGATGTTCTGTCGTGCGAATAATCTGTTTGGGATCGTCGGGTAAAACAATATCCTGCCCGGAATAATTTTTATGCAAAAGCGGCCTGACGCCGGTGGCCAGACAATCGGGCGATGTGTCTACGTGGGCACAGAAACAAATGACGGGTACGGTTTTGTCTGAATTCGAGGGAATACTGGCATATACATAACCACTTTCATCGAGTTCCGTTTCGGGCAGTCCGAGCGATTTCAATTCCTCCAGCAGCAGCCGGCTAAACTCGACCTGTTTGGTAGTGGAAGGCTGTGTATCGGATGCGGGGTCACTTTGCGTGTCGATTTGCGTATATCTGAAAAAGCGATCAACCAGTGAGGATGAATATTTGAATGACATATAATATAATAAAAATCAAATGAAGGATAAAAATATCAACTTTCAGTTCAGCGGATGAAATAATTTTAAATAATTTCATTCGCTGAGCGATCTTCGTACAGACGAATTCAACAAAATGCAAAAAAAAAATCTTGGCAAATCCTTTCTGCGCGCCGGATGGCAACGGGCACTATTGTTTCTTGTTGTGTTTTTGTTACTGGCCGCCGGACTGATAATTGTTTTTCAGCGGATAGTGAATAAACAGTCACCGGATAATCCCGGTGCCGATGGTTTGGCGACGGTGCCTTCCACCGGCGCAATGATCGCTGCCTTGTTCGTTATTAGTTTTGGAATCACCTATATTTTCCGGCGCTGGATTGATAAAAAATCATTTATTTCCCTCGGGTTTTCAACCCAGCGGCGATGGCGTGAGGGGCTGGCCGGCTCGACGTTAGCCGTTTTTGTGATCGGTGCAAGCAGCCTGCTGCTCACGGTTACCGGGCATTTGAAATGGATGGACATTTTATTCGATCCGAAAAATCTTTTTATTTCTTTCGTTAGTATTTTATTGATTTCTTTTTATCAGGAATTAATATTCAGGGGTTATATCCTGAATAATCTCATGGATTCGATGCCCAAATGGGCCGCCCTGGCTATAACCTCCATTGTGTTTACGGTCGTAACCGGACTGAATAGCCAGTTTGATTTTTTCGTCTGGATGAATCAGCTGGTCATGGGAACTATACTCGGGCTCCACTATATGTATACCCGCAATCTCTGGTTCTCAATTTGTTTTCATGCCGCCTGGTTGTTCGTACAGGGACCGCTGCTGGGGTTTGCTTTGCAGATGCCATTTCAGAACTTATTACAAATGGAATCACATGGCGCAGACATCCTGACCGGCGGGATAAACGGCTTACAGGGCTCAATCATTCTCCTGGCTGTTTCCCTGCTCAGTATGGTTGCG
>JAYWCS010000045.1:0-9421 GCA_043780315.1 Bacteroidota bacterium
AATTGATCGTATTCATAAAATTCAAACCTTTCCCGTTGAAAAAATGTCTCAAAACATTCCATATACTCATGCGTCATGGCCGGCCCACCATGCAATAACAATATTTTTATTTTCGGATTCTGTCCGAAACGTTTGGTCCACACCCTGAACGTTCCAACCGGTGTTTGAATGGGGATCATCTTTACGCCCCCGGATTCAATCGAATCCCCGTAGTTAAAATAATCGGTGACTGAAACTGCTGGTGGGGATGTATTTTCTCTGCAGGAAGCCAAAAGACAAAGAGACAAAATGATTGTAAAAAAACGCATAATTCAAATTTTCAAATGAACGTTTTAAAAGCTTTTGAACACTATAACAATTTGTAAGTTAGGATAAAAAAAAGTACCTGTTCTGTTTCGACCCGGCTGAATCGCCCAGCCGCTGCCTCATTTTTTTTCTCCATTTATTAAACGCATAGATCAAAGAAAAAACCAGTATAAAAATAAGCGTGTGTGTAAGTTCCTGCCTCGATAAATTCGAAAGCAGCCAGATAATGGCGCAGGATGCAATGAGGGGAATTGTGGCTCCGCCCGGCACTACAAAGATTTTTTCCGACCCCGCAGTAGTAGCTAATCTCCTTAATTTGATAGTAGCGAGCGCAGCGCCGAGGTAAATTATTAGAAGTGACGCACTGGCTATTACAGCGAGTTGTTTAAAAGCACCAAATATCGCAAACAGTAATCCCAGAGAGGCATACACAATGATCGCGATATATGGAGTGAAAAAACGGGGATGCACCCTGGCTAATGCTTTCGGCATCAATCCGTCCCTTGCTCCGGCAAAAAGCGTACGTGGTATGGAAAGTATTTCGCCAGCAAGCGTTCCCAGCATAGAAATAACGGTTGCGAGAATCACTATGGTAATTCCCGCTTTTCCAAAAATAATGGCGGCCACCGCTGCCAGTGGAGCACTTTGATGTGCCGAGATCGAATCACCCAAAACCCCCTGCGTTACCAGTTGAAGGAGCATGTACAAAATCAATACACAGGCAGTACCAAAAAATACACCCAGCGGCACGGTACGTTTTGGATTTTTTATTTCGCCGCCATTGGTTAATGGCGCCTCCACACCCATAAACGCATAAAATAAAAGCAAGGAAGCGGTACCGATATTTCCCATCGTAGGTATAGAAACCCATTGTAAGTTTTTCGTGGAAACAAAAGCAGTTCCAACAATAACCAATATAACCAACGGGATCATTTTAGTTACGGCAGCGATTTCTACCATCCGTAATCCGCTTTTAAGACTTCTTATATTAAGGAAAGCCATTACAGCAAAAAGCAAAACAAGGAAAACAATCCGAAAGATTTCTTTACCGGGAAAAGGAAAGTATACAACCAGTGTATCGGATAGCGCATTGGACAGCGCGGCATCCGATAGGACGCTGGCGCCAAACCAATAAATATTATTCGCTAAAAAACCGGCATAGGGACCAAAGGCCGTCTCAATATAAGTGTACACTCCTCCGGTTGCTGTTGTTTTGCTGCCGAGTTCGGCCAAACATAAAGCGATTAAAAAAATAATAATGCCACAAACCACGTAAGCCAGTATGGCCGTGGCGCCCAGATTTTCGGCAATAATCGCCGGTATCACAAAAATACCGGTGCCGACCGTAATGTTCAGGATGGCCAACGCGAGTGCAAATACACCGATTTCCCGTTTAAGATTTTCTTTTCCTGAAACCGGCGTCATATTTTATAAATATAATGAAACATATAATCATTTTATTATAGTTATATTTATTAGCTCTCCAATTCCTGTAACAACTTCCTCTCCGGCCCTCCATTTTTTAACGCTTAAAATTAAAAAACAATGAATCAATCCAGATTGACCAGTCTGCTGTTTAGTGCATCCCTGGTATTCTTTTTTTCCTCCTGCCGAGGAGGCGGTGATGAAAAAACAGCCAGTAAAGATGCTGTTACTGCCGACACGGCTGCGATGAAGCCGGTCGCACCGGTCAGCACGATCGTTACCACTGCGGAACATCTCTTAGTCATCACCCAGAAAGTGAAGGATTATGGCAAATGGAAAATCGTATATGACGCACATGATAGTGTCCGCCTCGGTGCTGGTGTACACAATTATGTCATTGGTCGCAGTCTTCATGATTCCATGATTGTGCTGGTCGCTTTGAAAGTGGATGATACGGCTAAAGCAAAAGCATTTGCTAAAGATCCCGGTCTGAAAAAGGTCATGATTAAAGGGGGTGTCGTTGGCGACCCAATCATTAATTTTATCACAGAAGCCTGGCAGGACACCGCAACCATCGATTCAAGAATCCGTTCACGGACCATGCTTACAGTAAAAGACTGGGATATCTGGCTAAAAGCATTTGAAGGCGGCAAACAGGAAAGATTAGATAATGGCATAACGGATCGAACAATCAGCCATGATCTGAACGATAATAAAAAAGTTTTCGTAGTAACCGCCATTACGGATTCGGCCAAAGCTTATGCTTATTTTAAATCAGATGCTCTCAAGAAAAGAAGGGCAGAAAGCGGCGTAATCGGCGAGCCCGTCCGTTTCCTTTTCCGGATTGTAGCGAGGTATTAATACCACTCGCATATCGAAAAAAAAAGATGGGGCCAACACTTCATCTTTTTTTTATACCCATAGAAGTCATGATACCTGCGGGGAAAATAGTCGGCCGATCTAATAGTTGGAACGCTTAATAAAAAAACTCCTCTGATATAATTTTCCCGTCTTTCACTTCATACTTGGCCATCTCCACCATGTTCCTCCGGTCCATATTTTTCATCTTCACATCCATACCCATTTCTATAAAAATATAGTTGCCAAAAACGAACGGCTCTTTGGAATATCCACCATATACCTGTTCCAGCATCGACTGAAATTGCTGCGACTTTACTGCAAACGCAGCTTTCCCTTTGATGGTTTCTCTCTTACCCTGCATATTATTTTCCGTACTGGTCGCATCATCTGCGAATAATTCCTTTTGCGCAGTTTGATAGTCGCTTTTTTGGAAAAGCTCATTCAACCGGCTTGCAATTTCTTTGGTTGTCATAATATCAATTTTTTTTAGATGATGAATTTACTGAAAAATTCCGGAGACGACAAATTTGAAGTTTTGACTAACATTAAAAAACCAGACTTTCTACCCGTATATCTTTGATCTGCCAGGATTCTTTTAAAGGGGAACTTATTTTTACAATACCCGATTCTTCGTGCGTGGCTTTGTAGGCCCTTTTTAAACCAGTCAACGACCAACCGTTCACCGGATTATTCTGCAGATCTCTTTGAAATACGCTAATAGATTCATTGTAATCGCCCCTCAATAATAAAAGGTTTCCGGCATATTGTCGCGCGGGGATTGGCCATTCACGCGGTTCTATATAAATCAGTGAATCCTCTGCATCGACGGTATCGGTAAAGTGCTGTCTGGCTAAATGATAGTCACCTTGTTTTTCTGCGATTCCACCAGCAAGAATTCCTTTTGCGATTTTGCAAGCATCATAAGCGGACCTGAATGGTTCTTTTAATTGATTTGCCTGTATGCCTTTTTCCACGAGTTGCAATTCTTTTTTTGCCTCGGCTGTACGAAATAAATGAACGAATACCTACCCCGCACAAAATGGTCAGGCACATAAGCGTAATGTAACAAGGTATCTGCCATCGGCTCTTGCAGGATAAGATTCCATTTACCGAAACGCAGAAAACTCAGCAAACGGAAACTATAAATGTATTGACCGGAGTTTCCGGTAGCAGCGGGTGACCGTAAGAAAGTATCCGTCGTTAATCGGCGCAAATCATTACTCGCAGCGATCGCGTCGCGATAACTCGCGGCCATCATCGCATAGGCTGCTTTCAGATGAATCGCTTGTAATTGATATAACATCGCGGATTCTTCAACCGGTTTATACAGTTTACAATATTTAAAATATGCTTTGACTGCCTTGTCATTGCTGGCAACTCCGTTTCTATAATTTTCGCTACGTATATAAATAGGAGAAGGCATGTGTACAATATGGGGCCATATCAGGCATTAGCGTCGCCAGCATTTCTGCGTTTTTCAATGCGTCTTCGGGATGCGCGGAGCCCTCCAGGCTCTGAACAATAAAATGATTGGCCCCCGGGTGCAGAGAATCAATCGCCAGCGCTTTCTGCAAAATATTCAGTATCAGCGGCGTCCAGGGTTTTGATTGCAGGTTACCGTCATATAAATCCCAGGGATGTTCCAGCATCAATGCATCGGCATAAAAACAGACTATATCTGCATTCTGTGCATATTTCTCAGACACCTGTTTCATCAAACCGGTATAGTGATCTCCCAATGCTTTTAAATCGGCCAGCGTATCAGTAGAATATCGTAACCCGATCGCATCGATCAGGTCTTTTTCCATTGATGTACAGGAAAATTCCCTTTTTTTTACGGTCAGCGCATCATTGTATGCAGCGGGAACAACGCGAAAATCTTTTCCGAAATTAATGGTGGGTTTCAATGCCAGTGCTTTGCCATACCAGGCCACTGCGCAGGTGGAATCGAAGCGAATAGATTTTGAAAAAGAGGCGATCGCTTCCATTGTATGAAAATCATAGTACATATTGATTCCCTGGTTGAAATAAAACTGTGCACAGTCTGACACCGTCGTGATTTTCCAGTGATGATTGCCCAACCCGTGAGCGGCGGAGTATCCGGAAGATATACAATATATGAATGGGAGGGACTACACCGGATGTAATCATGCTGAATGCCAAAGCCCCGAAAATGGCGATCGCAAACATCAAAAATTAAATAGGTTTTTTCATGTCCCGGATTATTCCTTCTTATTAATTGTAATGTTCTTGAAACGATTTCTTTTCAGCGTTTTCATTACCTCATCGAAGGTCCCTGTTTTTGGCAGGCCGGTTATGATAACCCAGGAATCTCTCAGAGTTTTGACATTGGACTGCACATAATTATTAAATTCGTCCAACGTGGAAACCTGAACGGGCTTATCATTATAAAATGCATTTATTTCTGTCCCGGCTTTAATAATAAAGTAAACATGCGACATATTAACTTTTGCCTGATGCGAGCTGTCCGCTTTTTGAGAATATGCATATTGGACTAACCCGCTACAAAAAAACAAACAGATTATAATTCTCTTAAACTTTTTTATCATCCGCATAAGAAACAAATATCATCAAAAAAAGGCAGTCCGTTACCGGACTACCTTTATGTTATGAATAAATTATCGTAAGCGCAAATCAGGCGAGGTCGAACCGGTCGAGGTTCATCACCTTGGTCCATGCCGCTATAAAGTCATGCATAAACTTCGCGTTGCCATCTTCGCATGCATATACTTCTGCGATTGCCCGGAGCTCTGAGTTGGAACCAAAGATCAGATCCACGCGGGTTCCCGTATACCTGATTTCTCCCGTTTTCCGGTCACGGCCTTCAAACAACTGCTGGGAATCGGAATTGGCTTTCCAGGTAATTCCAAAATCAAGGAGGTTCAGGAAGAATGCGTTGTTAAGCACATCCGGTGTCTTCGTGAAAACCCCGTGTTTCGACAGATCGAAATTCGTATTCAAAACACGCAGACCGCCCAGAAGCGCCGTCATTTCCGGTGAGGTCAGCGTCAACAGCTGTGCCCGGTCGACCAACATCGCTTCGGCCGCGGTGGTATGTGTATTCTTTAAGTAATTTCGGAATCCATCAGCAGCCGGCTCCAGCGCGGCAAATGAATGAACGTCCGTTTCATCCTGCGATGCATCGGCACGGCCGGGTATGAATGGCACCGTCAACGCATGCCCCCCATTCCGCGCTGCTTTTTCGATAGCGGCACTCCCTCCCAGCACAATCAGGTCGGCAATCGAAACACGCTTTCCACTCGATTGTGCATTGTTGAATTCCTTTTGAATCGACTCGAGCGTTTCTAATACTTTCGCGAGTTGAGAAGGGTTATTCGCTTCCCAGTATTTCTGCGGCGACAGGCGAATGCGTGCACCATTGGCGCCGCCCCGTTTATCGGAGCCACGGAAAGTGGATGCCGATGCCCAGGCAGTGGAAACCAGTTGGGATATGGCCAGTCCGGATGCCAGTATTTTACCCTTCAGTGCCGTAATATCGTTTTCGTCTATTTGTGTATAATTTACAGTCGGAATGGGATCCTGCCAGATCAGTATTTCTGCAGGAACTTCCGAACCCAGGTAACGTACACGCGGACCCATATCACGATGTGTTAGTTTGAACCATGCACGGGCAAATGCGTCTGCCAATTCATCGGGATGCTCAAAAAAATGTCTGGATACTTTTTCATAAGCCGGATCCACTTTCAATGCAATATCCGTCGTCAGCATTCTGGGTTCGTGACGCTTCGACGGATCGTGCGCATCAGGCACGGTGCCCGCACCGCCGTCTCCCGTCGGTTTCCATTGATGGGCACCCGCCGGGCTCTTGGTCAGCTCCCACTCGTATCCGAAAAGATTCTCGAAATAATTATTACTCCACTTGGTGGGCGTGGTGGTCCATGTTACCTCAAGACCGCTCGTGATTGTATCACCTGCATTGCCACTGCCGAATGTATTTTTCCAACCAAGGCCCTGTTCCTCAATGCCCGCACCCGCGGGTTCTTTACCAACATATTTGCCCGGATCGGCTGCGCCATGGGTTTTACCAAAACTATGACCACCTGCAATCAACGCGACGGTTTCATAATCGTTCATCGCCATGCGGCCAAAGGTTTCACGAATATCACGTGCAGACTTCAGCGGATCCGGATTGCTGTTGGGCCCCTCCGGATTCACATATATCAGACCCATCTGAACTGCCCCGAGTGGATTTTCCAGCACCCGGTCGCCGGTGTATCGTTTGTCGCCCAGCCATTCTTTTTCATCACCCCAATAAATATCTTCGGCCGGTTCCCAAACATCCACCCTTCCGCCACCGAAGCCGAAGGTTTTGAGGCCCATTGATTCGAGGGCGCAATTGCCGGTAAGGATCATTAGATCTGCCCAGGAAAGTTTCACACCGTATTTCTGTTTGATGGGCCAGAGTAACAGACGGGCCTTATCGAGGTTCACATTGTCTGGCCAGCTGTTCAGCGGCGCAAAGCGCTGGGTACCGAATCCACCACCACCGCGACCGTCCTGAATGCGATATGTTCCGGCACTGTGCCAGGCCATCCGGATAAAAAATGGACCATAATGACCGAAGTCGGCTGGCCACCAGTCCTGCGAAGTGGTCATCAGTTCGAAAATCTCTTTTTTTACTTCCGTCAGATCAAGCTTATTAAACTCCGTAGCGTAATCGAATTTTTCATCCATCGGATTGGAGAGGGAAGAATGCTGACGCAGAATGTTTAATCTTAACTGGTTGGGCCACCAGTCAAGGTTTCTGGTACCCGCGCCCGCAGTTTGCTTGAGCGCTCCACCTGAAACCGGGCATTTAGCCCCTGTTTCATCGTTTACATGAGCTAAAATGCTCTGAGAGGTTTTACTTTCCATTTTCTTTTTTATATTAATGAATGGGATTGTCTTTGACAAAGATAAAAAGGATCGGCGCATTTGGAGATACTCCAGCCATTATAAATTTTAATAACATTTAATTCGCAGAATTATTTGAACAATTCTTACCAAAACAACGGCCTGGTTGACTCCTTTCCATCAGGAGATACTCAACCTTATTTTAGTAACTGTTTTATTCTGGCGAGCTCGGGCCGGCCGCCCTGACCGGAAAATGACTGTAATAGTAATTGCCGGTAATAAAAAAAAGCTACTGTATTACGACCAGATTTTTCGGCTGCCAAACCTGCACCATAGAGACCATTAAACCGATTGGCATGTTTCATCAAATCTTTCTGATAATCAGATAACGCGCTCTCCGGTTTGTTCATTTGCAATTCCATATCTCCAAGAAGTTCCCGCGCAGGAATAATTTCACCCGGAGAGACCGGATTCTTTTCTCTTTTATCTTCCATATCCGCGGCCAGGCGCATTTGCTGCAATGCGGCGCTATTTTCCCCCTGCTGATAAAGTATCCATGCCTCAGCGGTTAGAATTTGAATTTTAACCTCATTGGATTTATATAAATCTTTTTGTATGATCAATGTATCATACTTCGCTTTGAGCACTTGCAACTCCGCATTGGCTGTTTGTATTTTTCCAGTATGAACACAACCCATCAGCCTTGTAAAATGAAAAATCGCTTCCTGCCAGGGAAACTTTTGCCACGGGAAGTTGACAGGATATAATTTAATATCCGCAGCTTCTTTCCAGAAACTGTTTTCAAGCAAATACCGGGAAGGAATCGCAGCAAAAGCATAGGCAACTTTGAAATTAACGGGATCCACGCGACTGATTGTTTGAAGATATTTCCATTGTGCTTTCGCTAAACTGTCTTCCCCCTTTTGCAGGTAGGCATACACGAGGTAGTCTAATCCATGCAGTTCTTCATCCCAGTGACCTTCCAATCCGGCTGTTTCGGCATAACATCTGGCCGATGCAATGGAAGCGATATTTGATTTAATACTTTCATCCCAAAGTCCCAGCCGCGTGAAAATATGCGAAGGCATGTGCTGGGCATGGGCGGAAGAAGGTGCGATAGATGCATATCTTCGGGCCACAGCCAAGGCCTCGGGTGCCAATACAGGATCATCGTAGGTATGTATAATATAATGTGCTATTCCCGGATGATTCTGCTGATCCCGATACAACTTATACAAAATACGACCGGCCTTTTTCTGATTACTGTAAGTCAGATCGGTCGGATCCGCAGATGCATCGAGCGCCAAGGCATAGAATATCGCAGCTTCGGGATCGCCTGGATAATCGGCATATAATTTTGCCATTTTATTTTCAAAAAGCAGACAGCGGGTTTGATGACCGAGCGATTTCCAATCTGTGTAAAATGCCGCAATCGCATCAATATATCCTTCTTCTCTTTTTGATATTCCTTTGATTGATTTCGCGATTTCTACCGCTTTTGCCCCTTTCTTTAATTCAGCTTCGGCTGGCGGTGTCCACAACGGATGATAATTGCACATCGCTACGCCCCAGTAAGCCATCGCACATTGTGGTTCTGTGTCAATAATCTTTGCGAAAACTTTTTCTGATTCGTCGTATTCAAAGGAATGTAATAGTTCGATGGCGAGACTAAATTCTTTTTTTACTTTTTTACTGCAGGAAGTTCCAAATTCAACTGATCCGAATTGACTTCCGGAGGCGCCACAAGTAATCACCTCTCCTTTCTTCAATTTCAATTCATCGATTATTTCGCGTGACGGTGCAGGATTTTTTTCCTGGCAGGATACGAATATCAGTGTCAGAAACAAAAAAAATGCGAGTGGTAATTTTAAATATACTTGGTTCATCTTGATCTAAGTATTGGTTCGGAGCTGGGTTATGTTTACAATGTAACACATAAACGACTACCAGACAA
>JAYWCS010000046.1:0-14750 GCA_043780315.1 Bacteroidota bacterium
CGTTTTCCTATGAAGTGATTCTGGTCGACGATGGAAGCACGGATCGTTCCTGGGAAATTATTGAATCCTTACACAGGCAAAATAATAACATTAAAGGTATTCGCTTTCAGCGTAATTATGGAAAGTCAGCAGCTCTCAATGAAGGTTTCCGGAGTTGCGAAGGCCATGTGGTGATTACCATGGACGCAGATTTGCAGGATAGTCCCGATGAAATTCCCGCGCTATACCAGATGATCATGAAAGATGGATATGACCTGGTCAGCGGTTGGAAAAAAGTACGTCATGATCCGATATCAAAAACGCTTCCTTCGCGATTTTTTAACTGGGTCACGTCCAAAGTATCAAAAATTGAATTACACGATTTCAACTGCGGACTCAAGGCTTACCGCCATAAAGTAGTGAAGGGGATAGAAGTCTACGGTGAAATGCATCGTTATATTCCGTTGATTGCGAAATGGTCTGGATTTAATAAAATTGGAGAAAAAGTAGTGGAGCACCATGCACGTAAATATGGCTTATCCAAATTTGGTATGGGCCGTTTGATAACCGGTGGCCTCGACCTGGCCTCCATTATGTTTGTTGGTAAATATGGAAAAAGACCGATGCATTTTTTTGGAACCTGGGGAGGCCTCTGGTTCATCGTCGGTTTCATTGTCTTGTTTTATTTAACCATCTCTAAATTCTTCTTTGATAAAACCGGGTTAACCCAGCGGCCATTATTTTTTGTGGCTCTGCTGGCGATGGTGATTGGCACTCAGTTGTTCGTTACCGGGTTCGTGGCAGAACTCATTGCACGAAACGCCCCCAATCGAAACGCCTATCTGGTGGAAAAGAGAACCGGTTTATGAAAGTAGTGCTTATTGGGCCGGCCTATCCCCTGCGCGGCGGGCTCGCCACCTTCGATCAACGACTTTGCAGGGCGTTTAAGGAAGAGGGCCATGATTGTTGCATTTATTCCTTTTCACTTCAGTATCCCGGTTTTCTGTTTCCCGGAACCACACAATATTCGACCGACCCTCCCCCGTTGGATTTGACTATTTATCCGGTTATTCATTCTGTCAATCCACTGAATTGGCTGGCGGTCGGCAACCGCCTGAAAAAAGAAGCGCCCGATCTGATCGTGGTTCGTTACTGGCTTCCTTTCATGGGACCCGCGCTGGGAACCATTCTGGGAAGGGTACGAAAAAATAGAAAAACTAAAATTATTGCGATCACCGACAATGTGCTGCCGCATGAAAAACGGATTGGTGACCGGCTATTCACAAAATATTTTTTACATCGTTGCGACGCGTTCGTGACGATGAGCGATGCGGTGATGGCCGACCTGCGGAAGTTTGAAAAAACGAAGCCGGCGAAACGGGTGATCCATCCGCTCTATGATAATTTTGGTGAAATTATTCCGAAAGCTTTTGCAAGACAAATACTGCTGGAAAAAATGCAGGTAACTATTCGTGCGGATGAACGGATTATTTTATTTTTTGGATTCATCCGAAAATATAAAGGACTTGATATATTACTCCGCGCCATGGCAGAACCGGGCATGAAAGAATCGGGTATCAAATTATTGGTGGCCGGGGAATTTTATGAAGATAAAAACACGTATCAACAACTCATCCGGGATTTAAACATTGAAGATCAGCTGATATTAAAAACAGATTTTATTCCGGATAGTGCAGTGCAATATTGTTTGTGTGCTGCCGATGCGGTCGTGCAACCTTACCGGAATGCAACGCAAAGCGGCGTAACTCCACTTGCCTATCATTTTGAAAAACCGATGATCGTATCGAATGTGGGCAGTTTTGCAGAACATGTTTTACACGAACGCACCGGATTGGTTTGTGCGCCCGAACCGGCTGCCCTGGCGGCCGCGATCAGATATTTCTACGAATTAGGTGAAGAATATTTTATTCCTCATCTTCGTACTGAAAAGAAAAAATATTCCTGGAAAATACTGATAAATACCATCCTGGGCCTGTCATATGATTTACAGAAGTAAAGCACCCCTACGCATCGGTTTAGCCGGTGGCGGGACGGATGTCAGTCCTTACAGTGATCTCTACGGTGGGGCTATCCTCAACGCCACCGTGTCATTATTTGCTTATGCAAATATTGAATTAAGCGATTCGGAAGAAGTGCATTTTGAATCGATCGACTATAAAACAAAACAGGTCATTCGCAAAGGTTCACCGGTCGAATTTAACGGATTACTGGACCTTCATAAAGGTGTATACGAACGCATTCGAAAACAATTTGGTGGATTGCCAGCAGGTTTTAAATTATCGACTTTTGTAGATGCGCCCGCTGGTTCGGGGTTGGGTACGTCTTCTACCCTCGTAGTGGCCATAGTTGGTGCATTCACTGAAATGCTGAAACTGCCACTGGGTGAATACGATATCGCTCACCTGGCGTATGAAATTGAACGAAAGGATTTGAAAATGGCCGGAGGAAAACAGGATCAGTATGCGGCTACCTTTGGCGGGGTGAATTATATGGAATTTCTAAGTGATGAACAGGTGATTGTGAATCCTCTGCGGGTAAAACAACAATATTTATTTGAACTCGAAAATAATCTCCTGTTATATTATACGGCCACCAATCGCGAGTCGGCGAAGATCATTGAAAAACAAAGTCAGAATGTGGTAGATAAAAAGGAGTCTTCCATTGAAGCGATGCATCAGCTGAAACAACAATCCCAGCGAATGAAAGAAGCACTGCTGAAAGGCCGGTTGAATGAAATCGGTGAGATCCTGGATTTTGGTTTTATTCAAAAGCGAAAAATGGCGGAAGGAATTTCCAACGACCGGATGGAAGAAATCTATGAGGCCGCAAAAAAATCGGGTGCAACAGGCGGTAAAATATCAGGGGCCGGCGGCGGTGGATTCATGATATTTTATTGTCCGGCCAATACGAAATTCGCCGTCATGGCAAAATTAAATGAGTTCGGTGGTCATTGTAAATCTTACCAGTTTGTGGATCATGGGCTGACCACCTGGACAATCTAAATTCTTAATATGATGGATCATATCAAAAAAATAATCAAGGCCTCCATTACGGTCAAAGAAAATATTTTACACGATCAAATCTTGCTGAAGACAGTGCAGCAAGTGGTGGATGTGATTGTGAAATCATTTCAGGCAGGCAAGCGGATTTATTTTGCCGGGAATGGCGGAAGTGCCGCAGACGCCCAGCACTTAGCGGCCGAATTCTCTGGTCGTTTCTATACCGACCGACTCGCCCTTCCAGCCGAAGCGTTGCATTGTAACACGTCATATCTGACAGCCGTCGGCAATGATTATAGTTTTGATGAAATTTACGCCCGTTTAATTCGGGGTATTGCCCATGAAGGCGATGTTCTCGTCGGGCTCTCCACTTCCGGTAATTCCGGAAATATTGTGAAAGCCTTTGAGGTTGCCCGCGCAAAAAAAGTAATCACGGTGGCCTTTACCGGCGAAACCGGCGGTAAAATGAAAGTGCTTTCCGACTATCTAATCAACATTCCATCTATGGATACACCCCGTATTCAGGAGTCGCATATTTTGCTGGGTCATATCGTTTGTGAACTGGTTGAAAAAGAATATTTCAAATCGTAAGACCCATGATTCAGGAGGCAATTATTCTGGCCGGTGGATTGGGAACCCGATTAAAATCTGTCGTTCACAAAGTGCCGAAGAGTCTTGCACCGGTTGCCGGAAAACCCTTCCTCGAATATTTGTTGCAGTACGCAAAAAAAGAAGGTATTGAAAAATTCATTTTTGCTCTGGGGTATAAAACAGAGTTGATCGAAGCCTTTGTAAACTCCTGTTTACCGGCCCGATCTTTTTCCTTGTCTATTGAAGAAGAACCTTTGGGAACCGGGGGCGCAATATACCAAGCCTGTAAACAGGTAATTGGTCAGCATGTGATCGTACTAAATGCGGATACATTTTTTGGGATTCGTTTTTCTGATCTGGCCAAAGAGCATGAAGCCCGTAAAGCCGATTGCACATTGGCATTGAAGCCGATGCAGGCGTTTGACCGGTACGGTGTCGTAGAGATGAATGCAGAGGGGGTCATCAGCGGATTTAGTGAAAAAAAATATCGGGAAGACGGATTGGTTAATGGAGGCATCTACGCGCTGCAGGTGCAAACTTTTTTGAAAAAAGAATATCCGCCGGTTTTTTCTTTCGAGCAGGAATATCTTCAAAAACAATATCCGGAGGGGCATTTTTTTGGAATGATCTCGGATGCTTATTTTATAGATATTGGTGTTCCCGCAGATTATCAGCGTGCGCAAACGGAGCTGCTGCAAAATATTTTTTCTCAATACGGGCAGGGAAAGTAGAAAGCCCGATCTTCAAACTGACAAAAAATGTTTAGTCTCTCGCAAATAGAAAAAAACTGGACCCTCTTCCTCGACCGCGATGGGGTCATTAACTATGAAAATCAGGGTACCTACGTGCGTAATTGTGATGAATTTATTTTTTATCCCCACGCACCGGAAAATATTGCCTATTTCAATACACGATTTCAGCATCTGATACTGGCGACCAACCAGCGCGGCATTACCCGCGGCATGATGACCCTGGATGACCTGCAGAAGATTCATGAGAAAATGAAACTGGACTTGGAAGAGAAAGGAGGCAAACTCGACCGGATTTATTTTTGCATCGATGCCGAATCCAGCAGCCCCTGTCGAAAACCCAACCCCGGCATGGCTTTGCAGGCAGCAGCCGATTTCTCCACCATCGATTTGAAAAAATCGGTGATGGTAGGAAATAACCTCAGCGATATGTTATTTGGAAGAAATGCCGGGATGGCCACCGTATTTCTCCGAACCACCAATCCAGAGTTGACATTCCCCCACGAGTCGATTGACCTGTACTTCAATAACCTGGATGAATTTGCGAACGCCTTGCAGAAATCACAATTATTTTAAAGAAATGGGATGTTTCCCCTGAGTTCCTGTTCTTCCTTGTACATTGTGTAAAGAATATTTAACAGATGTCCACCTTCCGGAAGAAAAATTTCATTTGCCTCGTTGTTTCAGGAACCCTGTTCCTGGCGCCCGTTTTAGCTCAAAAAGGAGCCGCGACACTTTATACCGCAAACGACAAAATGCAGTTGGACAGGCAGCAGGATTCTTTGCAGCATTTTGCTTTTGACATCGTGAATGCGGAGCAGGCCAATCAGCGTTTTCGGGCTGACAGTTCTTTTATCCGGATACTGGTCAGATCACTCAAAATTCCTAATTCGTTTTATTATCCATTTGATTCGCTGGTGACTATATCGAAATTATATGCACCCGATAGCAGTTTTCGCATTTTCACCTGGCAGTTGAAAAAAGACGTATATGTTTTCATGCAACACGGAGCGATTCAAATGCGAACTGCCGATGGATCCCTGAAGCTTTTTCCTTTACATGATGTGTCGATGTTTACGAAAAAACCGGCCGATTCTGTTCGGGATGCAAACAACTGGATCGGTGCGATCTATTACCGTATCATCCAGAAAAAATCGAACGATAAAGATATCTACACCCTGCTCGGTTTTGATGGTTTCACGGTGAACGCAAATAAAAAGTGGATGGATATTCTGAGTTTTGATGCCCAGGGGCAGCCTGTATTCGGGGGACCGTATTTTTCATTTAGAAATGATTCGTCGAAGGCCGCAAAAAAAATGACGGTGCGTTTTAATATAGAGTATAAAAAAGAAGCCAGCACAACTTTTAACTACGACTCTTCCCTGCACATGATCGTATTTGATCATCTCATTTCAGAATCCGAGGAACCCAACCGCAAAGAGACTTTTGTTCCGGACGGCGACTATGAAGGATTTGTATGGGAAAACGGTGTATGGCTGCATGTGCCCAAAGTATTCAATAGCATTTTACAGGACGGACAATTTCCCGCAGATCAGAAAATATTAAATGATGCGGGCGGCATCGATGAGGAAATGCTCAAACAGCAGTCGGAGAAGAACAAGAAGAAATTGAGATAGGAAACTGAGGTAGTGTGAAAGTATGTTGTATCCACACCCCCCCAGTTGTATCGCCCCACTCCCCGGCTTTCACACCTCCACACTTGTATTACTCATCCAGCTTCAACACCGCCAGGAAAGCTTCCTGCGGAATTTCTACATTTCCAACCTGCCGCATACGTTTCTTGCCTTCTTTTTGTTTCTCAAGCAGTTTTCGTTTACGCGAGATATCACCACCATAACATTTTGCCGTAACATCTTTACGCAGGGCGCTGATGGTTTCACGGGCAATTACTTTAGAACCGATGGCGGCCTGAATAGCGATCTGGAATTGCTGACGTGGTAAAAGTTCTTTTAATTTCTCACAAAGCTTTCGGCCAAAATCCGCCGCGCGGCTCCGGTGGATCAACGCACTCAGGGCATCCACTTTTTCATTATTCAAAATGATATCCATCTTGGATATGTCGCTGTCGCGATAGCCAATCGGGTGGTAATCGAACGAAGCATATCCACGGGTCTGACTTTTTAGTTTATCATAGAAATCAAAAACGATTTCTGTAAGGGGTAATTCGAAATGCAATTCAACACGGGTAGGCGTTAAATAATTCTGGTTCAATAAGGTTCCCCTTTTACCCAAACATAAGGTGATGATATTGCCGATATATTCCGGTTTTGTGATAATCTGCGCATTGATAAAAGGTTCTTCGATACGGTCGGTTCTCGTCGGATCAGGCATTTCTGAAGGATTATTCACCATCATCACTTCCCCCTTGGTGGAATGTGCAATAAAACTGACATTCGGAACGGTGGTAATCACTGTCTGGTTGAATTCTCTTTCCAGCCGTTCCTGAATAATTTCCATATGTAACATGCCGAGAAATCCGCAACGGAAGCCAAAGCCCAGTGCCTGTGAAGTCTCGAGTTCGTAGGTCAGGGAGGCGTCATTGAGTTGGAGTTTATCCATGCATTCGCGCAATTCTTCAAAGTCTTCCGTCATCACCGGATAAATTCCGGCAAACACCATGGCTTTCACTTCTTCAAAACCCTGAATCATTTGAGGATTCGGATTGGAAGCCAGGGTGATGGTATCGCCCACTTTTACTTCTTTCGCATTTTTAATCCCTGTGATGATATATCCCACATCGCCTGCCCGCACTTCGGGTTTCGGATCGAGCGCGAGTTTCAGGATACCGACTTCATCGGCCTGATATTCCACACCGGTGGAAACAAAACGCACTTTATCCCCTTTCTTCAGCACCCCATTCAGAATCCGGTAATACACGATGATCCCGCGAAAGGAATTGAATACGCTGTCGAATACGAGTGCCTGCAAGGGGATGTCCGGATTCCCTTTCGGGGCCGGAATACGATCTATAATAGCCTCGAGTATGGCATCAACGCCCAAGCCGGTGCGGGCACTGGCCAGTAAAATACTTTCTCTTTTACAACCGATAAGTTCCACGATCTGATCAGTTACTTCTTCCACCATAGCCCCGTCCATGTCAATCTTGTTGATCACCGGAATAATTTCAAGGTCATTTTCGATGGCCAGGTATAGATTCGAGATGGTTTGTGCCTGAATACCCTGGGAGGCATCCACCAACAACAAAGCGCCTTCGCAGGCCGCCAGGGCACGACTCACTTCATAACTAAAATCGACATGACCCGGTGTATCGATCAGGTTTAAAATATAATCCTGTTCCTTGAATTGATAGTTGATTTGTATTGCATGGCTCTTGATGGTAATCCCTTTTTCGCGTTCGAGATCCATATTGTCGAGCACCTGTTCCTTCATCTCCCGGTCACTGATTGTATGAGTGACCTGCAAAAGGCGGTCAGCCAGCGTCGATTTTCCGTGATCAATATGGGCGATAATACAGAAATTCCGAATGTTTTTCATGGGCGCTTCTCTTCATTTTTGAAGAGCCGCAAAGGTACAAAAAAAAGGCTGACAAGGACACCGCTGCGGCCACCCCGCTCAGATCACTTAATTTTAATCAATGGAATACCGATTATTGGGAAAATCAGATTTGCTGATCAGTCGGATTGGTTTTGGCGCGATGTCGCTCGAGCTGGAAAATCCGATTTCGCAAATGCTTTTACAAGAGGCGCTGACTGCCGGCATCAATTATTTCGATACCGCCGATCTGTATCATCAGGGATTGAATGAATCGTTGCTCGGCCGTGTATTAAAAGGGAAAAGAAAAGAGGTTATCCTGGCTACCAAAGTGGGCAACCAATGGCGGACCGACGGATCGGGCTGGGACTGGGTTCCGTCAAAAAAATATATCCTGTCGGCCGCAGAAAAAAGCCTGCAGCGACTACAGACCGATTACATTGATTTTTACCAGTTGCACGGGGGTACGATAGACGATCCAATCGATGAAATTCTGGAGGCGTTTGATCTACTGAAAATGCAGGGGAAGATTCGCGCCTACGGGATCTCTTCGATTCGTCCCCAGGTGATCCGGGAATATATAAAACGCTCGTCCATCGCGGGCGTCATGATGCAGTATAGCCTGCTCGACCGGCGCCCGGAAGAAGAAATGCTGTCTTTATTGCAGCATCACCAGATCGGGGTGCTGGCCCGGGGCTCGCTGGCGCAGGGATTGCTGATTTCAAAACCACCCGAATCTTTCCTGAATTATTCTGCTGCCCAGGTGGGGCTTGCTTCTTCTGCGATAAACGCAATTTCTAATAAAGACCGGACTGCCTCTGCGACAGCGATACAATTTGTTTTGCAAAATCCGGCAATCTCCTCGGCTGTTGTTGGAATACGAACCAAGAATCAATTGATGGAAGCAATCAATGTAGGCAGTATTAACACCATTTCATTATCAGAGCGGCAGCAACTTTCGAACATACTACCCCGCAATGATTACAAAGATTTTAGATAGAAGTCATTGAATTGATTTCCTATTTTTTCGTAACTATAATTGTTGTGGGCAAATGCAACGATCTCATTTTCATTAAAAGACAAATTTCCGGTTGCCATCGAATACATCGCTTCTGCCAGCAACACCGGATTGTCCAGTGGAACAAAAACGCCCGTGAGACCATCCCTTACATTTTCGTGAAATACCGGAATATCACTGACGATCACCGGCTTGCCGCAGGCATTTGCTTCGATCACCACGCATCCAAAAGTTTCATGACGGGAATACAAAATGAGCGCGATACTTTCCTGCATATGACGACATAGTTCGCGCTGATCGCAGGTTCCCTTAAATTCAACCTGCTGAGAGATGCCGATGGTATCTGCTAATTCGCGTAATGTATTGTCCGGCTCTCCGAATATCAGGACTTTGAAATCGTCCAGTCTGTTTTTTAGCAGGCGAAAAGCTTCCAGCATCTGCGTGGGGTTCTTCGGATAATTTAAGGTGGAAATATGAATAAACTGCCCGGTTGTCGGCTTCCTGCCCGATGGATAAAAAATGGAGCTGTTGACAACGTTCGGTATAATGGCAACCTGGTCAACGGAAAATAGTTGCTCCATGTTTTTGGCCAGAAATAAACTGACGGCAGAATAACCTTTCGCCTTTTTCATCACCAGCTTCCAGCAGTATCTGAACAAATAAGATTTTTCGCGGAATCCAGGTCTTGCACCCGGTGACAAGCCACCCCAATGCTCGGAGATCAGGTAGGGCATTCCGTAAAGCCAATGGATCATCAAAGCGGCAAGACCTGCTTTCAGGGCAATATGCACGTGAATGCATTCGGGCCTCCCATGTTCTTTAATATGTTTTTTAAAAAATGAAAGATGACAACGCAGGTAAGAGATATTGGAAAGCAGTATATGAAGCCACCTGATTTTTGTACTTCGGTTTCTGTAATATATCGTGTTTGATTCAAGCCCATCACGAACTATTTTTGGTTCAACTTGCTGTCTTCCTGTAAAGAAATTTTCTTTTGCTTTGAGTACATGCAGGACATAAATATCATTTTTCAATGCGGCGGCCTGTGCATGCCGTTCGATAAAATCACCCGCGTACGAATCAAATTTATTCGGAAACCAGCTCACGAACCAAAGGATATGACTTTTTTCTTCTTTCATTTACCCCTAAAATTATTTTACTTCAGCACGGACTAACAGTGACCGAATCTTCGACAGGTCGTGCTTTTTTAAAAATAAAAAATCCGAAATAGGCAATGCATATTTTTTTCGGTACGAAAGGAGAATAAAACAATAGTAGGCAAAATATCCCAGACTGCTGACAACAGCAGCTGCGTACACAGAATTGCCGGGTAGAAACAAAAAATCACCGATTATAATAATGGCCAACGCAATGAATGACCCCATACTGTTTTTATAAATGATTTTTTTACTGGAATAGTAAGCAGTCAATGGGTAATTCGCTGTGAGGCAAAGAATACCGGGGAAAAGCAGTAGAAAAAGTAAGTATATTTCATTAAAGGTTTCTCCAAACATCCAGGGGAAAAACCAATGACCAAAGAGGATCATGGGAAAGCATATTAGCAGGTTAATCGTAAATAATATTCTGACGGTGAACGGTAATTCGGCGTTCGTTTTTTCGTCCGTGTCTGAACTCAGTATGGGAAACAGCGTGGATGCCAGAATCGAGGGGAGGATCAGCAGCATTTGTCCGAGTTTGGATGCCTGTATATAGTTCCCCAGATCATGCGGGCTGCAATATTTTTTTACGAACCAATAATCGATTCGGTTCACCAGAAAATAAATGATATTGGCGATCAGGGCGGTCAGGGAATATCGTAACAGTTTTTTTAAAATCGGTCTGGAGGGAATAAAACCGTTCTGTACCTGCGGAACCAAATAAAAAAACAGGATCATCAACAACAGCCCCTGTATGAAAAAACAAGAAAAGTAAATTTGAATAAAGTGATTTCTGATAAAAGGCTGGTTACTTCCGGTCAGTAATAAAATAACCAACACGGCGTTGACCCCGAATAGTATTTTATTAGGGATTTCAAATTGTTTCCTTGCATAAAATAAGGCGGTAAAATAGGTTGTAAGTAATACCCCGAGAATAAAGAAGAAGCAGACGCTCAGAAATTGGGTGTCTGTTGAATATTGGTGATCGGTAAAATGGAGTATGACCCACCATCCGGTCCAGGCAATGGTTGCAGAGCCGATCGCCCAGAGTGCACTGAAACGGCCCATGAGAGATGCCTCCAATTTACCGGAGGCGATATAAAAAATGGAACCCGACTCGAGACTGAGGCTGGCGAGCAGGATCAGGAAAGCAAGGTTATTGACGATATAAAAAATCTGCCCACTTTTTTCGGCAGCAAAAAACCGCGCAATCAGAATATTGAGTACCAGAACAGATAAAAAATACAGCCCTCTCCAAAGAATATGTTGAAAAATCAGATTGGCTGTTTTCTTCATTCGTCGGCGAATAATTTTATTTCAAAGCACGGATAATTTCTATAAAATCGGCTGCTATCAGGGAGGCGCCCCCGACGAGTCCGCCGTCCACATCGGGAGAAGCAAATATCTCGCGTGCATTGGTTGCTTTTACACTACCACCATACAAAATGGAAATCTGATCGGCAGTTTCCTGTCCGAACTTATTTTTTAAGACGCTGCGGATATGCGCGTGCATTTCCTGTGCCTGCGCTGTGCTGGCGGTTTTTCCGGTCCCGATGGCCCAGATGGGCTCATAGGCAATCACGATTTTCAACATATCGCTGACGGACAAATGGAACAGGGACTCTTTCAGTTGCTGTTCAACATAGGCGTTTTGCTGGTTTTCTTCCCGGATCTGCAGGGCTTCACCACAACAAAAAATAGGCGTTATTCCAACACTCAGACAAATATTAATTTTATCGGCGAGCATCTGTTTGGTTTCGGCAAAATATTCCCGGCGTTCACTATGACCCACGAGGCAAAAAGGAACATCAATGGATTTCAGCATTTCGGCCGACACTTCGCCGGTGTAGGCGCCTGCTTTTTTATCGGAACAATTTTGTGCGGAGATAAAATAATTTTTTTTATGATGGACGGTATCGATGGCCATTTCCAGATAGGGAAATGGAACAGCAAAAACGGCAAAATGGTTTTCTTTCAGGGAGAGATCTTCTGCAATCAGGGATTGCAATAAGGCGGTTCCCTGCTGGTAGGTTAGATTCATTTTCCAGTTTGCTGCTGCAATTTGTTTTCTCATTCGAAATTGTTTTGTTGATCAAAAATAGGTTTCAATTTTTTAATTTCTTCCGGAAGAATGGTTTTGCCTTTTAGTTGCTTCCATTGCCCGATATGGCAAATCGCTTGTTCAAATTCATGGATACGCGCATCAGGGAAACCCCAACTAAAGGAAGGAAGATAAGACGGCGTAAGTCCATTTCCAAATACATGACAGCTAAAGCCTACAACGGTTTCAGTATTGAAGGCAGTATAAATGGCTGAACGTGAATAATCCCCGATCATTATCTCGCCACCCAGATTGCAATACGGACCGGCCGATGTGGCTCCGTAAATTTTCGTGCCCATTTTCACCGGAGAATATCAGGCACAGAGCGAGTCAGTGAAAAGGGGAAAAAGTCATCTTCAAATGGGCCGTCAGTCAGCAATGATTCATTCATGGTTTAAAACGACGCCTAAAAATAGAAATCAAAAAAAATCCTCTCCATGCATTGCCGGGAGAGGATTCAATATAGAAATGATAGCAATTATGCTTTTTTCTCGTAACGTTTTTTAAACTTATCGATACGACCAGCAGTATCTACCAGCATATTTTTTCCGGTAAAAAACGGATGAGATGTATTTGAAATTTCAAGTTTGATCAGCGGATATTCATTACCGTCTTCCCATTTCACTGTCTCCCGTGAATTGGCTGCAGAACGGGTAATAAAACTGGTACCATTACTCATATCCCGGAAAACGACCAGGCGATAACTTTCGGGATGTAAATTCTGTTTCATAATATATATTTTAGCCGTGCTCTTTTTTTATCGGTTCCCGGCACGAAAGGGAGCGCGAAATTAGGGATTTACGGGATGGATTCCAAACTTTTCGTTACCGTTTGAAGATGACGGGGAATCCGCCGGATGAAAAATCAGGACCTCATATTGTCAAATTGCAGCGGGACGCCCAGGCTGGAGGTTCGGCATAATTGCATGACTTCCTGTAAATCATCGAGTTTTTTGCCGGTAACCCGCACCAGATCGTCCATGATCGCCACCTGGACTTTCATCCCTGAATCCTTAATGAGTTTGACCACTTTTTTGGCATCGTCCTGCTTCAGGCCGTTGCGCACCGGGACCTCTTGTTTGGTTACTTTACCACTTGGATAGGGCTCTTTTGAAAAATCGTAGGCCAGCGGATCGATCCCCTGTTTAATCGACCTGCTAATCAGCACATCGGTGAGTTGTTTAATCTTCATATCGCTGGCTGCTTCCAGCTCGATCTTCATATCTTTTTTATTCAACTCGATAGAAACCGGAGAATCCTTGAAATCGAAACGGTTCTGAATTTCTTTTTTAGTAACATTCACGGCATTATCCAAGGTTTGCGGATCTATTTTACTTACAATGTCAAAGGAAGCCATAGTGTATTATTTATGTAAAATTCAGGAACCGGGCAATTTGCCCGTCACTGCCGGTTTATGCTGTTTTTTCAGAAAATAATACAGTATAAAGCCCCCGATAACCATACAGGTGGAGATGATTTCGGCCTGTGTGGGGTGGTATCCAAAGATTGAATACCGGGTATTGACCCTGATTTTCTCGATGAAAAAACGTTCGATTCCATTCAAAATCATGTAAAAAGCGAATAGGGTTCCCGGTATTGTGAATTTCTTGCGCAGCGACCAGATCACAAAAAATAAACCAACGCAAACAATGGTTTCGTAAAATGGTGTCGGGAAAACGGGCAGCGGCAGATAGCTGCAGTAAGGACCATTACATCCGGCAATCTTAACCCCTTCGCCGATTACGTTATGCGGATAGGCATATCCAAATAACCAATTGGGAAGAAAGGAAGGGCCTTTCACGGCCAGATGGGAAACATCGAGTGTTCCAAACTGACTCATATAAAAATCACTGTTGCGGGCAATCTCCGATTGAAATGTTTGTGGCGATCCCGGAATGGATTTCAGGTCGGTTCCGACCGCATAGGCACTGTTAATAATGCCCCAGTCACCATCTCCGGAAACCTGACAGCCAATCCTTCCAGTACCATAAGCCAATATCAGTGCGGGCGCTGCCGCATCATTTAAATGCCAGAATCCGATTTTATGTCTACGGGCAAAATACCAGATTGAAAGAGCGGCTAAAATCAAACCTCCATAAAACGTCAGTCCGCTGAAGGAGATCAGCGATTCTACCGGGTTGCGTATAAACTCATCCCAGGTTTCGAGACTATTAAAAATCTTCGCGCCCAGGAATCCGAAAATAGCACCCAGGATAATGATATCCCCTACCCGGTCGTGCGGCCAGATACGAATTTTCCTTTCTTCCGGCGTAACTAATTTCTGTTTGTATTTTTCCCGCCATTTCAATCCTGCAAAGAGCAGTCCCATCAGTAAGCCTGCCAGACCATTTCCTTCAGAAGAAAAAATGAAATCCGCCGGATTCTGCGATAAGGGGGTGTTGGCAACAAAGAGTCCGATGATTTTATATCCGATCAGAAACCCCAGAATAAAATTGACAAGCAGTTCACCCGGACTGGCCACTTTCCCCACCACCATCGTTTCTTCTTCTGCTTCGAGGAGGCCCTGTCTTTCTTTTCGTTTGAGTTCATGGGTCAGCACGATGGCGGCTCCTATAAATGAGAGCGCTACAAAAAATCCAAAGGAATTTATAAAATGCAGGAA
>JAYWCS010000047.1:0-3958 GCA_043780315.1 Bacteroidota bacterium
CGTAAAATCAGAGCAGAAAAGATTTGCCTCAACTGCAGAACCGAAACACCGGGAAGGTACTGCCCTTCCTGCGGACAGGAAAATATCGAGCCAAAACAATCGGTTTGGCACCTCATCACACATTTTTTTTCAGATGTTACCCATTTCGACGGTAAATTTTTTATTACGGTCAAAGACCTGTTTGCAAAACCCGGGTTTTTATCGGCCGAATATATGGCGGGCCGCCGGGCCGGTTATCTTGATCCGATCCGCATGTATATTTTTACTTCCGCCTTCTTCTTTCTGATATTTTTTTCTTTATTCGACGCCAAACAAATCACGATTGGCAATCAATCCATGGAATCCCTCATTAAAGATTCGGCATTCCGTTCAATGTTATCCAAAGCACATACAAGAAAAGATTCGCTGCAGATTTTGCAGGACTACCGGTCAAAAGTCAGATCGATCGTATCAATTGCCGATGATAGTGCCAAAGATGTTCCGGGTATAAAAGTCAAAACTGCCAATGGATTTGAATCCGTGACGGCCTATGATTCTACCCAGCAACGCATTCCGGTTTCCAGTCGGGACGGATGGTTTGCAAGAAAATTTATGCTCAAAAGAATTGCCATAGCCCGGCATTTTCAGGAGGATCCCGGTGGCACAATCCGGGAATGGGCCAATCAGTTGATGCATAATTTTCCGAAAATACTTTTTCTTTCCCTGCCGGCTTTTGCCCTCCTGCTTAAACTGATTTATTACCGCCGGAAAGAATACTATTATGTAGACCATGTTATTTTTGCGATCCACCTGTATATTTTTACTTTTTTGGTACTGTTGGTTTTTTTCTTCCTGAACGAATTACGTGAATTTTTGGGCTGGGGTTTTTTCGGCTGGCTGCAAATAGCCGTGTTAATCTATCCGTTGGTTTATTATTATTTATCCATGCGTCGTTTTTATCAACAGGGCAGTGTAAAAACCTTTTGGAAATACGTACTTCTTTTATTTTTATCTTATTGCGTACAACTGATCATTTTTACTGCTGCTTTTATTTTTTCTGTTTTTGAAGCATAACTCATGGATTCACAAAGTCTTTCCACTGCTTTTTTACGTCTCGTACAAATTATGGATGAACTCCGGGAGAAATGTCCCTGGGATCAGAAACAAACCATTCATACCCTGCGTACCCTGAGCATCGAAGAATTATACGAACTCACGGATGCGATTATTTCTGAAGACTGGCCAGGCATCCGGGAAGAGCTGGGTGATCTTTTTCTTCATCTACTATTTTACGCACGGATCGCCCGGGAACAAAATCAGTTTAATCTCGAAGATGTTTTGCATGGAATTTCTGAAAAACTCATCGCCCGTCATCCCCATATATACGGCGACGTTCAGGTGCATTCGGACGAAGAAGTGAAACAAAACTGGGAAAACCTGAAATTAAAAGAGGGAAAAAAATCTGTACTGAGCGGCGTACCGGCTACGCTGCCGGCGCTGGTGAAAGCCATCCGCCTGCAGGAAAAATCCAAGCAGGTGGGTTTTGAATGGAGCAATCGCGCAGAAGTGTGGGCAAAAGTGGAAGAGGAGCAAAGGGAATTGATGGAGGCGGTTGATTCCGGAGACATGCTTCATATCGAGGAAGAATTTGGTGACCTGATGTTTTCGATGGTTAATTATGCACGGTTTTTGCACGTTGATGCCGAAACGGCCCTTGAACGTACCAACCGGAAATTCATTAGCCGGTTCACCCAGATGGAAGCAGCGGTGGTTTTGTTGGGTAAAAAGATGAGCGACCTCTCCCTTAGCGAACTGGACGCGATCTGGAATACGATAAAAAAGCAAAAAAATATCGATTGATCGCATTCATGAAAAATTTCTTCTTAAGAAACAGTTATCTGCTCCTCGCAGGCTTTCTCCTGTTTATTGCTGCTTTCGCCATCAACGCCTACATGAGTGGAAGTTCCACTACCCGGGTGTTAAAAAATTCTATTGAAACATTTTTACAGGATCGTGAAAGTGATTTTCGAGTTTTATTAAAGGATGAACTGAAGATCCGGCGTCTTTCAGATAAAAATTATTCACTTTCTGAGCTGAATAACCTGCTGGAAAAGCAGTACGGTATTCTGATCTATGAGCGGAATCATCCCTTTAGTGAACATCTCACCTTTTGGAGTGACCAGTCGTCTGTGCTGCCGGACAGTATCCTGCTGAAACCAGATGGTAATTATTTTGTCACGCTGAGCAACGGGCAGTTTGAAATAATCAAACATTCTTATAATCAGATGTTGCCCTATCCACTCACCGTGGTTGGCCTGATTCCTGTGCGATGGCAGTATTTTATATCCCCGGAAAATTTAAAACCGGCCTTTGTCGGATTTTCTTCCGCGGAAAACCGTGTCCGTATTACCTCATCGCCCTCCCCTTTTCCGGTTCGTAACGGGGAAGGACAAACGCTTTTTTATCTGGTTAAAACCGAATCGTATCATGCCGGCAAATACAGCCTTTTTTTATTGCTCGTGGTATTTTCCGGTGTGCTGTTATTGCTGGTCGTCATTCACAATATGGCGCATTCCATTTCGGAAAGGCATAGCCGCGTGGCTGGCATTTTCTTTCTCATATTCACTATTTTATGTTTACGAATCATCACCTATAATTTTTCTTGGATCTTTCATTTCCGGCAATACGAATTATTCGACCCCACCATTTACAGTTCCAATTTCATTCTCCGGTCACTCGGTGATCTGCTGATCAATGCACTGCTGTTTTGCTGGGTTGTACTCTACGTGCGACAGGAAATCGGCGACTACAGCATCCCTTTATTTGGCAATTTTTCGAAAAGAAGTGCCGTTTTGCTGACGATGATGACAGTACTGGTATCCACCACTTTTCTTTTTGCAGATATCGTACAGAGTTTGGTAGCGGATGCACGAATTTCCTTTAACGTAACGAATTTTTTTAGTCTTACGATTTACAGCTTCGTCGGTTTTATTGTACTGGCGGCTCTGGCACTCAGTTATTTTCTTTTCACACAGATTCTCTTCCGGCTGATTAAAAATTACCTCGAACGGAATGTACTGACCGTCTCTATTGTGGTAGCAACGATCGGTCTGGGTTTTCTGAGTCTGCATAGCAAGAACAACCTGGTGGAGCTCGAAATTTATGTGCTGATCTGGCTGATCTGTTACCTGTGGCTGATGATCCGAAACCTTTTTTCCGGACTTCATTTCAAACTAAATATTTCTGAAGTATTGTTCTGGTTGTTTATTTTTTCCGGGTCAATTTCTGTCATCATCATTTTTGAGAACCGGAAAATTGAACTGGAACAGCGAAAAAGTTTTGCAGACCGGCTCGCGGAGCAAATTGATCCCTCGAGTGAAAAGCTGGTCAGTATGTCGCTTATTTATTTTGAAAATGATTTGCTGCGCAAGGAGTTTGACCGTTTCCGTAATCCGGTGGAAAACCACTATGTGAAAGACAGTCTCATCAATAATAATTTCAGTGCTTACCTGAGCAAGTATGATACGCGCATTTTTACCTACGATTCTGCTGAAAAGCCGCTATATAATCAGGTTTCTGTTTCTTACGATACGCTCAATACAATTTTCAAATTACAGGGCAAGCCGACTACGATTGCCAATCTGATGTACTATGAAAAGAGTTATGACAAGTTCAGTTATATCTATAAAAAAGTTATTTTGAATACGGCAGGTCATATCGCAGGATATCTTTTTGTACAGGCCGAACCACGGAGTTATAAAAGTGAGGGACTGGCACCGCAACTGACGCAACAGCGAAAAGAATACCTCCCTGAATATTCACCCGTTTATTCCTATGCGATTTACAACAATAATGAACTGGTGACTTATTATAATAATTACCCTTTTCCAACGCAGCTGAGCGACAGTATGCTGCCGAGGAAAAATTTTGTTCAGCTGAAGAACAATGGCTATGACGAACTCTGGCACCGGATCTCGGA
>JAYWCS010000048.1:0-16952 GCA_043780315.1 Bacteroidota bacterium
TGAGCCAGTTCGTATTCAGATAATGAATCATTGAAAATTTCCGTTCCGAATTATTTTTAAACTGATCCTTATGCCGTTTATAGGAGCTTCCGGTTTCATACAGGGCATAATGAAATTCGTAGGCGTTGATACCGGTATAACAGGAGTCGTTTAAATGCGTAATGAATTTTTCTATTTCCTGGAGGAAGGCGCGTTCCGGCGCATCCGTTGTTTCCGGATCGATCCAGGATATTTTATCTCCCCGATGTTTCTGATGGGAATCTTTTTTTAGCTGATTGCCAATGCCGGCATATTCCATCTTTTCATCATGATGCAGATTCAACAGGTTCTTCTGTAACTGGGTCGCCAGATCTTTAGTAAGAAACTGATCACAGATTCCAATTTGTGTATCCATGAAACTTCCAATCAACTCCTCATATTTTTCATTCATACCCCGACAAGGTAACCTGTTTGCCCGGGTTGGATGCCATTTATCAAACCAGTCTTTGTATGGGCCTCGTGAGACAGGTCGGCCCACCGCCACCTTTTATACTGATTTCATTTCCTTTGTAAACATCTACGGTACAACCCGCACTTTCCAATGCAGTCGCGGTTACGGGATTACCAGCTACAATCAAACATTCCCGCGGCGCAAGCGCCAGCACATTACAACCCATCGAGTCAAATTCTGCATCGGGCACTTCAATCAGTTCATACCCCCGATTGAGTAACAGATTACGAAATACAATGGGAATTAGCGGAGAATAAACCACGGCCAGATAGGTATCTACCGGACTGAAAACCGACATCAGATGAAAAACATCCGAAGGTCCCTTGTAATGGGGCAGGGCGACAGTGATCACTTCTACACCCAATGGTTTTAAAAGCGCTTGTAACTGCCGGATACCTTCTTCGTTGCTGCGGTAGGTATGTCCCACAACCAGTGTATTTTCATCCAACCACGCGACATCACCGCCTTCCAGTGTACCCGGAGCCGTAATACTGCCGAGCACAATTATCCCATTGGCCTTAAAAGTTTTTCTTTGGGCCGCCGGTTCATTCCCGCGTTCGGGCTTCCCCATATTACAAATGATCATTCCCTGATTGGTAGCAATTGCCGCGTCCCGGCAATAGACAGAATCCATATTGACCGATGGATCTTCCGGAAGAAAATAAATTTCTGCCACGTGTTTTTTTAGAATCCTTTGAAAGTCCTCATATTCCTGCAGCGCTTTATGCAGATCCGGTTTGCTGAGAAAATTTAATTTCTTCCAATAGGCATCAATGTGCGCCTCACGAATGAATGCATGTTGTACATTTTTTATGCAAAGCGATTTTATTTTTCCGGTTTCAGAATGTGCAGTGAGCTTCATGACAGCCAAAATACCGAAATGTTTGCATATCTACGCCAGCTGTGGAGGTGTTACTGTACGAATGCTGATCGCAGGGAACGATAATACCTAGGACGAAATGCTGATAAAAGCAGCGGAACGGAGCATGTATACCGATTTATTCCGGATCCCGCCGGTTTAAAAGGAATCCAGTCAGAATACGATGTATCACATGATGCCTTCTACCGGTAAATAACCCCGACTTAATGAAAGGGTCTCCGAATTATATAAAATAGAAAAATAAATTTTAATGAATAATACTGACCGGCTAATTATTTATTTAATACCTATTTTATCACTGCCAATGGTTGTGAAAAGCCAGGGCCTTTACAATGATGCAAATCTGATTGTTGTCGGCCAGGCCGGCATTACCATGCAGGATGGCGGATTTCATAACAAGGGCGTCTTCGCACCGGGAACCGGTACCGTCTCTGTGATTCCCGAAAACGAATTAAATTTTATAAAAGTGAAAACACCGGTACCTACCGGACACTTATTGGAATAATATAACACGGATAAAACGCTGGACTGGGTGCAGAAAAATAATATCAACCAGCTATCGCGCCGGACCCTTTGCGCCTATTGTGTCAAACCCGTTGCCGATTCAGCAGCATTCGTTCACTGCAAAAAACAATGGTAATTCTGTACCGACCCCTTAAAACTCGTCCGGTTTATAAGGGGTCGGAACACTTACAAAGCGGTTGACCCCACATTGGTAACAGAAGCATCAACATTTACTACCATGCGGTCAATTTTTTGTTCAATCAATGGCTTCTTGCTGGTAACAACCACAGCAAAAAGATTTTTAGATAGCTCTTGTAAACTCAAAGACCCTAGTCTTACCGTTGTATTATGTTCTGAAATAATAAATATAGATGAATTGGTTTTTGCAAAACTTATATCACTTGTGGTGATAAAATAACTACCAAATGAAATTCCAGTAACGGAAATATTTCCTGCTTTATCAGAAACAGCAATTTTTATTATAGAAGAATCTTTAGACTTCATTAACCAAATGTTTACTGATTCAACAGGTATATTCTTTGTATCCACAACACTGCCAACCACAGTGGTTTCATCTGTTTGAGCAATGCTTATAATAGTCATGATAAATGTGATAAAAAATATTAGTAATTTTTTCATATTGTATTTTTTACAACACAAACCTATTTCGTGAAATCGAAATTAAATTGGAAATGATGTAAACCGTGAAAAGTTTACGGTGAACTGCGAAAATACTAGACGCTTAAAGACTGCCCAACGTACCGAGTCAGGCATCCCGAAATTTGCGGGACAAGCAACACAAAGCCGTTTGGTACAAATAGATAACATTCTTATAACCAACATTCAATGCATTTATATCCTGCTGGTAAAGCTCCCTACAGATATAACGCACAAGCGTGCGACGCCACTGATGTTACACATAGTTTCACTGCCCGGACAAAAACTTTTTTTATAATTGTAATTCCCGTTCGTCGCTACATTTTCGTTCTTCGTCTCAAAGATTGTGTACACTTATTTATAGGGGCTATTTCTATAAATTATACAATCCAGCAAATGCTGTGTAAATTTGAGTTGAAAATCTAAAAATTAACTTATACCTGCTCTTTCCTCCTCCCGTATTTGTAAAAATATCGTCGCTATTTTTCTGTTCCAGTTTATAACCGGTAACCTGGTTGCAGAGCAAAAAAATGCGGCGGTAGAAAATAATTTTAAAACTGTAAGTAACAAAATCGGTCCTGTGTTGGGCTATTCGCCGGCATTGGGTATAAAAATTATTACCGATCTGTTGCGCATCAAATATAACTATGATGGCGTGGTATGTGCCAAATGGCGCATCACCGCCAACGATGGGAAAACGGCCAATGGTCACATACCTATTTCGTAGCAGTTCCTCCCTTAAACTGCGGAGTATGCAAGGGCGCGAAGTATGGCTGCCGGCGACCCGGTGATAGTTTGTATGGCGCTCAGCAACCCTGCGGTGGTGGCCGGATTTGAAAAATAAGTATCGGCCATTATTGCAAGTTTTGGTGTAAATTTTATGTCCATATAGAATCCTTGATTACACAGAAAATGTTGATTGATTTGTACGATGTAACCGGTAAATTTTTGCAGAAAAAAGAAATGCTTTTAAATGCCGGTAACAACATTCAGCCGTTCACTATTAGTTCACTGGCGAGCGGGGTATACTTTCTGCAGGCGGATAAAATTATTACGCAACCCGTACGGATTTTAAAACAATAATCAAGGCAATTTGGCTGCCAGGTTTTCAGGCAGATTCTTCAAAATATGGTAAATCATTTTCCATTTGACTCCCGGCACGATGATGAATCCTTTACCCGCCGTTACCACTGCCCTGGCTATGAAAGCAGGTTCCATCAATAACGATTCCGGGAGAGTGAGTGCGGCCGTCATTTTACTACGGATATAACCAGCGACAATGACATTCACATAAATTTTTCGCGGCAGCAGATATTGCCGCAGACCGGCCAGGTACTGTGTAAACGCAGCTTTGGTACTGCCGTAAATAAAATTGCTTTTCCGCCCCCGTACCCCGGATAATGAAGACATCCCGATAATTCTTTCCAACTGATGATTCTCTTTATCCATGGCAATGATATTGAGTATTGAAACAGCTCCCGCATAATGAACTTTCATCATCCGGAATGTTCCATCCCAATCTAAGAGGGCAGCCTCATTGGGGATCTGAAACCCGGCAGCATACAGTATGATATGTGGCTTGGCCGGCAATGACGCATAAAATGCCGGATGATCATCAAAAGCGGTTGCATCAAAATATTGAATCGTTACCCGGTTAACCGGTATATTCCTTTTCTTCAGGAAGAAAGATATTTCTTCGGTGCTTCGGGACGCAGCGATTACTTCATACCCCATTTCCAAATACAATAAAATCGCTTCTTTCGCTACGTCGGAATTCGCACCCAGCACCAGCACTTTTTTATTTTCAGGATTTTTCAGGTTACCCAAAGAAAGAGATTTTAAAAATAATAAAGCTAATCAATCTCATTTTACCCCATCTATTAACTTTTTATTTGCGGATCGGCCATTGGCGGGTCGGGCGGAATATTAGGAAACATAGTAACTTCGCTCAGAATAAAATAAATATGAAAAATAGTATCGTCGGCTTGTTAATCCTTTTTTCAGCGCCCCTTTTCGCGCAATTAACCGTAACAGAACAGTTTCAAAAAATCGGTACCGTTCAGGAAGCTCAACAGTTCATCGACGCCAATGCCGCACTTAAACCGACTCTACTGCATCTTTCCTATGGAAAAGATTCGACCCTCATCGATAAAAGATTATTAAAGCAAAAAAAAGGCGACATCTTTTCGGTTGGTTATGTTACCTATAAAGTAATTGAAGGAACTGAAACCGTAAACTATCGTGCAAGCTATATTTTCCTCGACGGATCCACGCTTTCGATACCGGAGATAGACAGCCTCAAAAAAATTATACAACAAAAAGCGGCCGCGGGTGTTCCATTTGATCAACTATCCGATACGTACTCAATGGACGGCAATACCACCCATGGCGATACCGGATGGTTTTTCGGAGAACAAATGCTTCCTAAAGAATTTCAGGATGCCGTTTCCAAGCATAAAACAGGTGAGATATTTTTTGTCGATGTCTCGGACCGCCAATGGCACTACATCGTCAAAAAGACATACGACGATCAGATTAAAAAAGACATCACCGTTCTGCGGGCCAACGGGAGATAGTCCGGCATTCAACTTAATCCGGCAATACCTTCACCATGATGTCTTTGAAATGAACTTCACTATTGGGATCGTGTCCCTGTAAAGCAAATGTACCATTGGAAATAGACCTTCCGGGATGGTCTTCCGGCGGCTTAAAACCATCCGGCTCTGTATAGTCTACCACCGTTTTGTCGTTGATTTTGACGATAACATGTTTACCCTGCACACTAAAATATTCAGTAAACCATTCATTGTCCTTCGCATATACTTCCTTCACGTCTACAATATCATAGAGGCTGCCGGTACGTTTCCAGTCAGAATGAGAATTATTAACCTGTACTTCGAAGCCTTTATCTGGAAAATCTTTCTTCTGATATTTGGTATGAAAATAGATACCTGAATTAGAATTGGGCCAGGTCATCACCTGCGCTTTAAATTCAAAATTCTTAAACTGGTGGTTCATATACTTGCCAACGTAAAACAAATGCGCCGTTGGACCGTGTACCACGATTTCCCCGTTCTGCACGGAAAAAGTTTGTGCATTTTTTCCAACTTTCCAGCCATCGAGTGATTTACCATCGAACAACGAAACCCAGTCGTCTGCAGTGGATTTATAACTGGACAAGACACACAGGCAAAAGGCAATCGCAGAGAACAAAAATAATTTTTTCATAAAAAAATCATTGCTTTTTATAAATATTAATCGTTTACATTTTTAAACTAAAACAGACTTTAAATGTAATGCATTTTGTTGTTTCTTTTCTTAGCGCAGCCCTTTCTTTTTCAGATAGGCGATCAATGCTTCCGGATGATCGGTCTGTAATCCTTTGAATCCAAGCGCCAAGGCTTTATCCCAGTTTTTATACTCATCTGCGTTTTGTATGTCGGGCCAGGCGGGAATTCCTGCATTTGCTGCTACACGAACCATCGCGGAGGTATAATCACTGTAATCGCCATCCAGCAACTCAAGAGGCGTTCTAGACAGAAACGAATTTAATTGCTCTTCGTTTTTAACATTGCCTGGAAGACTAAGCATCACCGGCATCGCAGGTACGAGCCGCCGCCATTCCTTGTATTGAAAAGTCGAGTTGATATAAACGATCACCTGTTTCTCCATGCCGTATTGATGAATCAGTGCATATGCCTGTTGCACCCGTGCATCTTTGTAGTCGAGGTAGATATAAATTTTATTCCGGCAGGTTTGAAGCACCTCCTCAAAGCTGGGAATCAAATAGGTTTTGGTTGAATCTTTTGATCTATCCATCACCCTGAGCTCCCGCAATTCTGCATACGTGAGTTCGCTGATCCTTCCTTTGCCCTTGGTCATCCGGTCGACCGTTGCATCGTGCATAATCACCAGCAAACTGTCTTTGGTTGTACGTAAATCGATTTCTACATAATCCACTCCGTTTTTAACTCCATTTTCGTAAGCCGCCAGTGTATTTTCCGGTGCGTCGGTATGGTCGCCCCGATGGGCAATCACAATAAACGAATGCCGCGCTTCGGGCAAGGGCGCGGTCTGCGCATTTGTTCTTGCAGAACAGGCATATAACAATAAGCAACCGATTAATTTTTTCATATTGAATTTATCTTCAACAAATCGTATCCGGCAAATATTACAGTTTAATAAATATTTTTTTCCGGTATAACAGCCAAGCCGGTATGAAGTTAATACACACAAAAAGCAATGCATAGATCAGGCTACCCAGCCTGGGATCTGCGCCCGCATCGCTAAAGCCATGAACAAATTTATCATTGAGTGAAGTTCCGCTGAATTTCGCTTCGTAAAAAATCAATGCCCATACATCTGCCAGAAAATAAATCGTAATGGCATTGGCACCAAAAATAATCCCGGGTCGCGTTCCCCATGTTTTTCCTTTGATATCTACTAAAAAATAAAAGGCACCAAAAAGAAGCGCTGCAAAACCAGATGTGACCAACACAAAGGAGCTCGTCCATAAGTTTTCATTCACCGGAAAAGTCAATCCCCAACAATATCCGGCAATCGCGCTAAACACGCCGGCAGTCATCAGGTAATTCACTTTCTCTTCGGGATTTTTGTCGCTGATCATCAATCTTCCGGCCAGCATGCCGGTCATACAGGAAACCACCGAGGTCACATTTGTCAGAATACTTTCCGGGTCCCAGGTGCCGCGCCACATTCTTCCCGGCAAAAATTGCGTATCGATCCATGCTACAATATTTATTCCCGGCTCAAGCATGACTTTCCCAAAACCCGGCGTTGGAATGCAGGTGAGCGCCAGCCAGTAGGAAACCAGTAAAACGCCGGCGATCCATGCCTGTTGTTTCCAATTCGTATTCAAATAAATAATTGCGGATATGAAAAAAACGATCGCAATCCGTTGCAGGGTACCCGTCCAGCGGATTGTATGAAAATCGAAATTCGGCATCAGGTTCAGGAACATCCCTACAGCATAGATCTTGAGGGATCGGATGAATATTTTTTTATACAGAGTAGAACGCGGAACACCCGCTTCCAGTCTTTTTGAATAGGCCAGCACAATGGATGCTCCTACAAAAAAAAGAAAATAGGGGGCTACCTGATCGGTAAATGATAACCCATTCCATAGCGTATGTCGCAGGGTGAAATAAACTGAGTCTTCACTTCCAGGATAATTGACAACGATCATTGCAGCGATGGTAAATCCGCGCAGGGCATCGAGCGAGATCAGGCGTTTGGTTTGTGGTATCATAAGGCCTTTATTTTTTATTGATTAACAGATTCGCTTTTACCTTTCTCGGGGGCGGTGATCATCCCAAAATATCTCCCCATCCAGTAAGGCAGCAGATAGACATCCCCACCGCCCAATTCAGCTGTTCCACCACTGTCATCATCTAATTTGAAAAGGTTCCGGTTGTGTTTATTTTCAGGTCTTTCATCCGGGGGAAGCACCCGATCGGTCGTTCTTTCCAGATCATTCTCTTTTATATATACCAGATCTTTCCGGCCACTGTTTTTCATACTCCAGTTAATCAGGTCGAGTGGCATTCGTTGGAGTTCCTCTATGGTTTCTTTCAAATCGAAGTCTTTCGCGCCGGTAATGGCCCCATAACACAGATTCCATAATCCTTCTTTTTCCGGCCGGGTAATATTCCAATGATCGCGTATGGCTTCTCCGTATTGCTTTTTCAGACTATCATTCATTGCATAAGGATAAAGACCCCAATAAGCAAGAAAATACATTTCATCATCCGAACAATTCCATCCGCCGGAAAGCATCTGACTCCATTTATCTGCCGTCGCAGGCGCTGGTCCGATCGCACTCACCGGTCGTACCAGGTTGTTCAGGTATTTTTCTTTATAAAGTAATTCGTTTGCTTTATCCCTGTATTTTTCTTTGCCCGTGAAATGCCAGGCGGTTTGCAAAAAAGCGATGATGTTGGATGAATACAGTTTCTGATCGCCGACCATATCCGGAAACCGGTTTACATATTCCGGTCCCCATCTTCCCCATAAGCTCGGCTTTCCATTGGCATCAATCAATTGTAAATGATTATCCAGGATGTAACCCGTTAATTCATCAATCAGCTGAATGGCTTTTTGTTTTAAAAGGGTATCATCCAGATATTGCGCCACCATGGTCAGGGCAAAATATTGGCCGCAGGCCTGATCGCTACTGGCGGAGCCTCTCCAGTCCCAGGCAGGATCAGCAGAATGTCGCCAGCTGCTGGGCATACGATCGTATCCTGCATACCAGTAGTCTTCATTCTCCTTACTGATTTCATCCTTAAAGGCGATCGTTCCGGAACGCTCTATACAACGGCCAAATAATCCCTTGATGCCACTAAGCGAAAATAGGCGCACCATTGCATCCAGTGACTCAATACAATGTTGTTTAGCTTCCGGATTCCCGGTAGCCAGATATCGGAAAAGTTCGGCCGACATATACATAGACGTCCAGAGGTTATCACTGTCGTGCGGAACCATCTGGGTAGTTTCAATATTTTCGCCTTTTATATTGCTGTAATCGCAATAAAATCCATACCGAATATGCCTTTCACGAACAATCGCTTCATAGTAGGCAGCTTTTTCTTCCAGCGTAAAAAGACCCGTGCATATTTTACCGAGTCCTTTATTAGTTAGTATCAATACACTATGATTAACGCCCTGGGCAATATCGACGACTCCGTTTCCCGGTAGCCACCTTTGTGATACATAATAATCAAACCTGCCTTCCTTATTCAGCATGAACGCTCCATTGGTGGAACCAAACCAGACGGCCCCGTCAATTTCTTCAATCACGGTGATATCTTCTGCAGGAAGTTTATTGTAAACCTTCCCTGTCAATTTAAACTGAGGGGCAATCGCCTGCAGACAACCGTTATGCGTTCCCACCCATATTTTACGATCGGTCACTTTAAAACAGGTGAAGCCTTCGCCGGAAAATATTTTTTTTATTTTCTTATCAACTGGAGAAAATGTGTAAACGATATTGGAAGATAAAAGCCAAAATAAATTTTTACTTTCCTGGTATTGTATGTTCAACAGCAGTTCTGGCCTCTCGGCCGACCAGATCACTTTTCCCTGTTGCATCAGTTTAAGACCAGTTCCATTGGAAACAAGAAAACTAAAATCCTTTCCAGCTGCCATCAGCACCGGACTCGTTATATTGTGCGGCGTATAGAGACTCCCTGCCCATGCACTACTCGTCAGGGCTTTCTCATCGGTGTATACAAACTCATTTTTATACAGGCAGATACCAAAAAAAAAAATTGGATTGAGTGCGCGGTAACTGATATCATTTACCAGCGTACCGGGTTGTAATAAGGATCCCGCCCGCGGAATCAGCAATCCATTTGAACAGAGGATTTTTATATTTTCATTGCGATCCGATAAAATCCGTGTCGGTTTCGAACTACTGTCAGTAAAAAAATATTTTATACTATACCGCTGGGAGAAAGGAACATCTTTATACACCACCGCTGACACCAGCGCATTCGGAATGGTTCCGGAGACAGATGGTGCCATTTCTTGCTTTTTTTCATGTGGTGCGCTGATTATATTTAAATAGCGTCCCATCCAATAGGGCAAAAGCCAGATATCGCCCGCACTATATTCCGCCAGACCGTTCTGATCGCCCCCATCCAGGTCGAACCGATTGGAATTATGCCGGCTGATGGGCAATTCATCCGGCGGCAACACCTCCTGAATCGTTTGTCTGCGAAAATTTTTCGGGATGAATACAATATCCTTTCTTTCGCTGTTTTTTATTTTCCAGTCGATCATATCCAGTGGATATTTCTGCAAATACCAGGTGGCTTCTTCCAGATCAAAATGCGGTATACCGGTAATTGCGGTAAAAATATCCCAGGCACCTTCTTTTTCCGGCCGTTCGATCTGCCAGTGATCAATAATTGCCTCCCTGAATTTATTCTTGAGCGTATCGTTTAACGCATACCGGTAGAGCCCCCAATATCCAACGAAATACATTTCATCGTCGGAGTGGTTCCAATTGTCGGACAAATCTTTACTCAACGCATCAGCATCTGAAGGGGCACGACCAATTTCAGCCATGGGTCGCATCAGATTTTCCAGATACCCATATTTACTGATCAACTCAAATACCTTATCCTTATAAATCTTTTTTCCGGTGAAATGATATGCTGTTTGCAGCATGGAAATAATATTGGAGGAAGTGATTTTCCGGTCACCAACATATTTTGGCCGGGCATTCACATATTCCGGATTCCAGCGACCCCACATCGTCGGCTTTCCATTCCAGTCTATCATGTATAAATTATGTTCAACGATATGCTGCATCAGCGCATCCATTAACCGGATGGCCTTATTTTTTATTGCGGGTATTTCGATGAGTTCGGCAATGGCCCCAAAAACAAACATATGGCCGATGGCTTCGTCGCTGCTGGTGGTAGATTTCCAAACCCATTCAGTGTCTTTGGCAAGTTTCCACACGGCGGTATCGGAAACCGCATATCCCCTTCTTTCAAATGAACGGGAAGGAAACCCCTTCAGCGGATTGATGGTATATAGACGTTCCATGGCATCCAGTGATTCTATACAATTCCCGAGTGCTTCCGGCGATTTCGTAGCCGCATACCGGAATACTTCTGCCCCCAGATACATCGACGTCCATAGTCCGTCGTTATCGGAGTCTTCCAGTGAGCCGGTGGTCACATCGCCATTTTTCATTCTGGAGATGGTCGAATTAAAACCAAAACGGATATGCCGCATACGTACCTGCTTTTCAAAGAAAACGGCTTTATCATGTAGTGTCATTTCTACGAAATGAATTTCACCCAATCCCTTCTCCGTTAAAATTAATAATGAGCCATTGCTGCCTGCAGCGATATCGGTTACTTTATTGGAAGGCAGCCAACGCAGGGAAGCGTAGTATTTATATTTACCATCGGTTTGCAATCTGAAAGCACCCTGTGCCGATCCAAACCAGAGTTGTTGACCGATCTCTTTTATGACCGTAAGATCCGGACAAGGCAATAATGAGATGAGATTTCCAATCGGTAATCCACTCTCTGCATCTAATTTAAAATATCCATTGTGGGTACCGATCAGCAGCTCATTATTATTGTTTGCAAGAGAGAAACAGGTCAGGCCGTTGCCTTTATATTTTATATGTATCAGGTTATCTTTCGGATCGAAAAATGAGATGCTATTAACACCCAACAGCCAAAAAATATTTCTTTTATGATCAAACATTAAATCGATCAGCGGATCCTCCGAACGGACTGCAGATATCAGTTTAGAATCCTTGATATATTGCAGAGCGCTGCCGTCAGAAAGAAGGAATGAAAATTCCTCCCCGCCGCTAAACAGAGTGATACCGGGTAAAGTATGCACACTATATAATTTACCCGCCCAGGCGTTACTTAATATCGCTTGATCGTCTGCATAAACAAACTGCTGCTGGTATAAGCCGATATCTTTTATTTTTTTATGCAGGATCGGCAGATATGATACATCGGGAACCAATGCCCCGGGATAGAGAAACTGACCACCGGATTTTTTTAAAATGCCTTCGGAAGAATAAATCTGCACGACGCCATTTCGGTCGCAAAATACTTTTTTCAACAGAGAGGCCGCCAAATCTTTCGGGTGGTTGACATTGTATTTTATGCTGTATTCCTGCAGGAACGCCGTATCCTGATAGGACTGCTGAACGGGTTGCTGAAAAGGTGCGGGTGAGGCCTTTACAATTAACAAATTCACACTGAATAGCAAAAGGAAGCAGCAGGTTGCCTGAATCATAGTCACAGAAATTTTATCAGAAAAAATATTATTGAATCATTTTTAGATAACGCCCCAGCCAATAAGGATAGAGCCAGAACACCGGTTCTCTTTCCGTATCGGGATAACCGCTGATGCTGGCACCCCATGGGTTTTTATCCCATCGCACGGTCGCGCGGATGCTTGCCGGTTGTAATTCAACAACCTGCAACTCATTTAAAACAGGGGTATGTACCAGGGTAACATCTTCTCTTTTTGTTTGATCGATGCTCCATTCTATCAGGTCGAGTGGCGTATCCATCAGGAAGTCAACCGAGGCGTTCAGTTCCACTTTTTTATTTCGCGCGTAACAATACAGAAAGTTCATCTGTGGGTTATGATCATTTTTTCTATGCTCCATCCATTTGTCCATATAACTTTCATAGAACGCCCGCAGCTTTGGATCTTTTTCGCAGTGGATAAGTATGGGGAACAGATATACCTGCATCGAAAGATCATAATAAATAAACCAGGCGGGATTTTGATTGATCAGCTGAGCCATATTTTCCAGATAATGTTCCGCATGAATCAGGCGCAGATAATGCTGTTCATACTTTTCATCCTTCGTCATGTAATAGGCGAGTTTGAGGAAGGCCAGCAATTCCATGGAATTCTCCGCTTTGTCGGGTGCCCATTCCGGATCATGATTGAGTGATTCCGGCGACCATACCGACCAGCGCGTATGCTTGCCATCGATATCTATCATATTAAAATGATGGGCAATTAGATGATCAACGAGCGAAGCAACATGCTGCCGAACAACTATTTTTTCTTCGTCATCTGCTGCCAGTTGATAATAAAAGTAATATCCCATCATATGCCCGCACCATTCATCGCTGCTCGCATCTCCTTTCCAGAGCCACTTCCCATCAACAGAGGGATGCCAGCGTGTACCCACTGGTTTAAACCTTGGTTCATTCACCACCTCTTCTGCTATTTCTCTTTCGGTATATACCTGATTCCCGTCATGTATTCTGGATTCCCATTCAATGGGCACGATGGACCGTGCAAAAAAACCATCTCCCCCCGTTATATCTTTTAATTCTTTTAAAAAATGAAATGCTTTTTTCGCTTTTTCCCGGGCATCCGGATTTTTCGTTGCCGCATAGCGAAAACATTCCATCGATAAATAATTCCCTGTATATTCTCCATCGTTATCATCGTCTTCCGCCCGCCATTGGGTGGTATCTCCGGCTTGAAGCAGATGGCACTGTCCGGCAATCCATGGCGCGCGTATATGCCTTCTCATCAATACGCCATAAAAATAATCCTGCTTGCTGGCAAGGCTCATCGATTTGCGCTTGATGGCACTCACGCCCTGTTCCGTGGCTATCCATGCATTGCCCTGTGGATCAAAAGCGATATCGTTTACACGATCATCCAACAGCCAGCGGCGGCTGAAACGAAGTGAATGTTTGCCATCGGGATAAAACCGAACCACACCGGTCTTCGTTCCAACCCACATCGCTCCGTCCGGCGATTGTTTCACACAGTTTACAAAAATCGAGGGACAACCTTCTGCCGGTCGGATCACCCGTTTTTTCTTTCCGTCTTTTAATATCGAAACACCTCCCAGGCCGGCCGTCCACAGATCCCCGGATCGATCCAGCGCCACCCCTTTCAGTCCGGCGCTCAACAACACATCAGTACGATAGAAATATTTTGTTTCTTTTTTATTTGCATGATATAATCCAACATCACTGGCCACCCAGAGGCCATCTCTATTATCTGAAACCGCACCGCGTACCGATCGTGCAACCAAATAATCTTTTTTTACAAATTGAAAATCCTTGTTCAGCCAAACGCCTTCCGGGCCCAACGCATAAATTCCTTCTTTGGAAAGACAAAGAACAGAAACCGGTCCATGGGTTCCGGGTACTGCCTGCAATACATTATTTTGAAATTGAAAAACACCTTTCCAGTTGCCCATCCATACAATGCCCTGATCGTCGACGGCTACCGCGTAGGCCGGCCCTTTATCTGCGTCGGCGAACGGAAGTAATGACCAACTGGCGTCTCCATCCCTTTTTTTTAATATGCCGGCCGACGTGGCAATGTAAACGGTGAATTGTTTATCAACGGCAATGCTGCGGATATTATTTTCAATGGCCACGCTGGAAACCGGATAGCCTTCATGATATTCCTGTAGAAATTGCTTGTCCGCCGCAAACGGTGCGGTTGCCGGTTGACTGGCAGTAGGCGGCTGGCTGTAACCGGTTCTGAAAAGAAATAAAATAGCAATGAATAGTGTACCCTTTCTCATCGTATAGATTTAATGTAACCGCATCGGCAGCAACCGTTGTATCGGACTTTCGTGTGGCAGTGAATTTATTTATCGGCGGCCCGTTCGATTAATTTTTGCACTGCATCAACGATTTGTAATTCGCATCTTCCGCCTTGTTGTCTTGCGCTGTTTATAATAACCTGCTGTTGCGACAACCAGTTCCGGTCTGCCGTTTTTTGATCCCGTAGATAACGCATGGATTCCACCCCGGCGCCGGCGAGCAGGGAAAGATTTTCCGACAAACCCGTGGCTTCCTGCAGCACGGGTGAATTGATGACCATTTGTTTGAACAGCAGATCATTTTCTTTCCAGGTGGTGAGTTGACGGCTGATCTCCTGATCCCGTGCCGGTGATGGATGAATTAAAAATGAATCAACCTGTTTGTTGAATATTCTCGGCACCCGTTGATCCGGGGAGGCCACATCGGCCAACTTTGTGTAAGGAGAAAAAACGGTATACATCGTATCTCCCTCGTTGCGTTCATAAATTTTCAACGGCTCCAGTACACTCACCAGCACTTCCAGTGCTCTGGTATCCCATCCATTGGCGAGCTGCCGCATCAAAGCCTGCTTATAAGAAACCGGATGCAGGCCCAGCGATTCCAATTCCAGACTCACCAGATCCAGCCGGCGGTACATGTCATCTACATCGGTCACCGATTTGGACGACCACAACCTTTCTGCAATCGCTGCCGTGCGCGGCCATATTCTCGAATCTACGGTGGTGGGCGTAATCAGTTCGCTCCACATGGTCGCTTCGCCTCCCAAAACAAGTTTCTTTTCGGTCTCTGTCATGGCAACGGAATCCGGAATCGGATCGATACTATAATGATAAGAGGCCGGTTGTATCAGATCAATATAATAACCATAAGAAAGAATGGATCGATATCCCTTCTTCACGGAGCCATAAAAACTTTCGTTACCCCGCCATGACTGTATCACAATCTCTTTCGGTAAACCGGGTTGGAATATCTCGTCCCAGCCCATCATCGTCTTACCCGTTTTGCGGATGATCGGCAGTAAGCGCCTGTTAAAATAAGTTTGTAAATCGGCCGCTGTTCGCATACCGTGGGCTTTCATAAAATCTATTATGTGCGGAACGGCCTGCCAGTCCTTCCCGGTATTTTCATCGCCCCCGATATGAAAATAATTATCGGGAAAAAGCGAAGACATTTCAGAAAAAAGTTTTTCCAGAAAAGGATATAATTTTTCATTGGTGGGATCCATCACCGGATCAAAGACACCGAAATAACGTTGTAAATGATATTCTCTTTTCACACTGGCAAATGCCGGATAGGCGGTGAGTATCGCCGTTGTGTGCGCGGGCACAACAAATTCGGGTACGATACGTATTCCGTTTGCATCAGCATAACGGACGATTTCATGTATGTCTTCCTGAGTATAAAAAATACCATCAGAAGACAATTCCTGCAGTCGGGGGAAAAGTTTTGATTCCACCCGGAAACCCTGATCATTGATGAGGTGGAGATGTAAAACATTCATTTTTACGGCCGCCATTCCATCGAGGGTTCTTTTCACCGTTTCCACCGGCATGAAATGCAAGGCCACATCCAGTAAGAGTCCCCGCCAGGCAAATCTGGGCTGATCATGAATTGATACACCGGGAATATAATAGCCCTGCATATCCACACTGACCAATTGCAATAACGTTTCTAAAGCATGTATCGCACCAAGATCTGTACCTGCGGAAATCACAACCTGATTTGCATCGGTTTCAAGGGTATAACTTTCATCCTCACCCAGCTTCAATTGACCCGGGCGTTGAATGTGTATTAATATCGTGGCAGAAGGCAAACTGTCTTTTGGGCTGATATACCCCAGCCGATCCAAAAAAATGCCGGTCTTATTACTTAAACGCCTGACAAATTTGCTCGCCGCTGAATAAATCCTGGGATTGGTTTTACCAACAACCGAAATACTGAACTGCCTGCCGATGCCCACCCGGTTTACATTTGTATTTAATGCCACCGGGACCGGCATCAGATTAAATGTATTGTTTATCTGGGCATCGGAGCACAGGCTTAAAATAATTGATAAAAATATCAATACTGCTTTCTGAGACATCGCGCTATTGCTGGAATTTATTACCAAGGCTGTGTTGTTCCTTGTAATAACCAGAATTTAGACCAGGAACTATTATTACCATCGGTAGCCACATAAGCAGATGGCTGAAGTTTAGCAATCGCTGCATTACCATTGACCGCATTGTTCTGCAGCTCTGTATTATCGTAGGTAAACCGAACGGGAATCTGACCGCGATAAGAAGTCCAGCCGATAAATATCGTTGGAAATCCGGTT
>JAYWCS010000049.1:0-7780 GCA_043780315.1 Bacteroidota bacterium
CGGACGATAAGATCATTGTGATCGCAAAAAAAGACAATCTGCTGATCGAAGCAATTACTTTATTTTCTTATATCTTCAGTGCCTTTCTGACACTGGTCGGACTCTTCTGGGTTAGCTCGGTGCTGATTCAGACCCGGTTGCACTGGCAGCAGTTGAGAAGTTTTCTTCAGCTCAATATTCGTTCCCAGATTCAGGCGACCATTATCTTTGTGAGCCTTTTCTTATTTCTGGTGATTGGCGTCTCGACGATTTTTTTCCTGATCAATCGCTACAACCGGAATAATCAGGACCGGCTCAGCGCTTCATTGAAAGTGGTATCGGGAGAAATTGGTTCGCGGCTCGTCTCGTTTTCGAATTCTACCAATTCTTCGAACCCTGTACTGCAAATGCCGCGGGACAATCTGGATAAAATTATCAATAATGTCGCGGAGATTCATAATTCCTATATCAATCTGTACGATGTCAACGGCTCGCTGATTGTTTCTTCTAATCCGTTTATTTACACCAAAGGAATGCTGAGTGAGCAAATGAATCCGCTCGCATTTTATTATATGAACCACCTGAATTCCGTGGAGTTTTTCAACCAGGAGAAGATGGGGGATATCAGTTTTCAAAGTATTTACTGTCCGGTTCGGCTGGGAAAAGGCAAAGCAACCGGTTATATCAATATTCCTTCTTTCAATACAGAAGATGAATTGAATGATGAGATTTCACGATTCCTGGTTACGATTATTAATTTGAATGTTTTCATTTTTCTGATTGCCGGAACGATCGCTGTTTTTCTGACCAACCGGATCACGACTTCCTTCTCCTTGATTTCAGAAAAAATGCGGCAGGTGAACCTGAGCAAAACCAACGAGTTGATCGAATGGAAGAAGAATGACGAGATTGGGGTGTTGATTCGGGAGTATAATAAGATGGTAGCCAAGCTCGTGGAAAGTGCCTCGGCGCTGGCGAAAAGCGAACGCGAGGGTGCATGGCGTGAAATGGCCCGGCAGGTGGCACATGAAATCAAGAATCCACTCACTCCGATGAAATTGAGCATTCAGTATTTGCAAAAAGCAAATCGGGGAGATGCTCCCAACCTAAAAGAACTCACGGCCAATGTAGCCAAAACACTGGTGGAACAAATTGATCATCTCTCCAAGATTGCATCCGACTTTTCCCAGTTTGCTCATATCGGTAATCCGCGCAATGAAGTGCTGGATTTGCATGAGATGTTGTTTTCACTAACCTCTTTGTATGAGACGATGGAAAATGTAGTGTTTAATTGGGTGCCGGTACGCGAAAAAATCCGGATATATGCCGATAAGACACAGATCAACCGACTCTTTACCAACCTGTTTCAAAATGCGCTCGAAGCCTGTCATGATCGCCCGACCAGTTTAATCTCCGTGGCGGAAGAATTGCAGGGAGATCGGATACTGATTAAGATTCGCGATAATGGAGAAGGTATTCCGGAACAAATGCAGTCCAAAATTTTCATACCCAATTTCACCACTAAATCATCGGGGACCGGACTGGGGTTGGCGATGAGCAAGACCATTGTAGAGCAGGCCAAGGGACAGATCTGGTTTGAAACCACCGAGCAGGTGGGGACCACTTTTTTTGTTGAATTGCCGGTTTATGAGGAACCTTCCTACACCAGCAGTCAAACAGCAGAAAATCTTTAATTGTCGATTATAAACTTATCCGTTGTTCAAAAGGGGCGGTCTCTTATTTTTCACAAACAACCGCATTTGATCTAAGGAGAGACTGCTTAGATTATGCACAGACCGGACACCAGCCTTTTGCGCGGCGAGCACACCGTAATGAATATCATGGAAGCCGGCGATGGAATGTGCGTCGGGATCGATGGAGATCATGACGTTTTTTTCGAGCGCATATTCAATCCATCGCCAATCCAGATCAAGGCGACGGGGATGCGCATTGAGTTCAATCACCACTCCATTTGCTGCGCAGGCATCGATCAGTGCACGATGGTCTACCGGATATCCTGCGCGGCTCAATAACAAGCGACCTGTTGGATGACCCAAAATGCGGGTATGCGGATTTTGAAGTGCCCCCAATAAGCGACTCATGGCTTTTTCCTCTGTCATTTTCAAATTCGAATGTACCGAGGCAATCACCAGGTCGAAGCTGTTGAGGATATCATCGGCATAATCGAGACGGCCATCGTTCAGGATATCGCATTCGATACTCTTAAAAATATGAAAGGGTGCAACTTGCGCGTTCAATATATCCACATGCAGATGTTGCTCCCGGATACGCTCCTCGGAAAGTCCGTTGGCATAAAAAGCCGATTTACTATGATCGCTGATAACCAGATACTCAAATCCCTGCTTCTTCGCTGCTTTGGCCATTTCGTCGATCGTCTGGGATCCGTCGCTCCAGGTACTATGACTGTGGATGATGCCTTTGATATCGGAGGTTTGAATGAATGTATCCAGCGGTGCCTCTATACCCTGATCGATGACGGATGGGTTTTCGCGTAATGGAGCCGGTATAAAATGAACGCCGGCGAGTGCAAAGAGTTTTTCTTCTGCATCCTTTTCAGGCACGGAATGAAAACGACTGATCCAGGATTCTAAAAAACGCTCGCTGCAACTGGTTTCAAAAAGTTTTTTATAAAAAGAATCCCTGGATACACAATAAAAGTCGAGCGTTATATTTTCATTGCCCGAAATTGAAATTTTATCCGGTTTCGTTTCTGTGATGGTGCCGTTATTAGTTTTAAAATAGGCAGATAATTCATCGATAGGGACGGTACACATCCAGGTGAGCTGTTCCAGCGTTTCGAGTTGTCTGCGAAACGAACCGCTGATCGAAATCAGGTGATGGGGAAAAAAATCACGCAGATTTTTATGAATCGTATGCGCATAACCTTCCACTTCAGCGAATAAAAAACTTCCCTGACTGCTCAAATAAAACGCAATCGTGTCCCGAATATTATTTTGCGTCTTCTCGCCGAAGCCTTTAAATAGCATCAGACGATTTTCATTACAGGCATACATCAATTCACCGATTGATTCGATTTCCATCTCCTTCCAAACGGTGGAAATCTTTTTTGGTCCCAGACCCTTAATTTGGAGCATTTCGATCACTCCGGGTGGTGTTTTGCCGATCAGGTCGGCCAGTTGGGGTAGTTCACCGGTGTCGAGTATTTCGACGATTTGTTTGCCAATACTTGTTCCAATACCTTGAATTGAGAAAATTTTTTCGCGTGGAATGAGATTGAGTTCATCCGTTAATTTATCAATGTTGAACGATGCATTGGCGTACGATTTTATTTTAAACGGGTTCTCTCCATGTATATCCATGAGTTTTGCAAGCAGTGAAAAACTTTCAGATATGACTTCATTAGAAACCGCCATGGGCTTGTATTTGAGAGGATGATAAGTCAAAGGTACAAAAACAAAAAGTCCCCCGGAATGAACCGGAGGACTTTACTATTTTCAGCTAACGAATGAAGAAAATTATTTCTTCTTTGCAGCTTTCTTAGCAGCCTTTTTCTTTGGAGCTGCTTTCTTTTTTGGAGCTGCTTTTTTCTTAGCGGCTTTTTTTGCTGTTGCCATTGTTTGTAGAATTTAAATGGTTAGTAAACTAATTTACACAGTAAAAATATAAATTCTTTAGAATTATCCAAAAGTTTTTTTGAATAATTCTAAAGAATCACTATTTAGAACGATGAATTCGATGTTAATTAAGCAGTAGCGACTACTTCGGCGGGAGCGTCAACGATAGACACAAATGTTCTGTCTGACTTGCCTTTTTTAAATTCTACTATACCATCTGTGAGTGCAAATAACGTGAAGTCTCTACCCACACCAATGTTTTTTCCAGGATGATACTCTGTTCCTCGCTGACGAATGATGATGTTGCCAGCAATTGCTGCCTGTCCGCCAAATATTTTAACGCCGAGTCTTTTACTCTGCGAATCACGGCCATTCTTTACGCTGCCTTCACCTTTTTTATGTGCCATCTGAGACTGATTTGAAATTTGGAAATTTGAAAATGGGTATTCAACTTTCTTTTAAGCGATTTCTGTCACTTTGATTTTAGTATAGTGTGTACGGTGACCGTGTTTTTTACGGAAACCTTTTCTTCTGTTCATTTTGAACGATATCACTTTATTTCCCTGAACATGGGCCAGGATTTCTCCTTTAACCACGCTTTTCACGTTTTTGCCTACGGCGAACGAACCGTCCGCGCTCGACATCAAAACGTCAGAAAACTCCAGCACATCGCCGGCGTTTCCTTCTACACGGGGAACATAAATAGTCTGGTCTTTTTCGACCCTGAACTGGCTGCCTGAGATTTTTACAACTGCGAACATAACGATGCAATATTAGGGGTGCAAAGGTAGGGATAATCTGGTTGATTTCGAAGGAATCCGTTAAAAATATTGGAGCGGGGGGAACCACGGTCGCTGATATTGCCTTTTATTGTAGGTTTGCTATTCATTCGACGGCCTAAAATATGAAGATCAAGTCGTTTTTAGCCAAGCCTTTCGCCTTATATATATATAGGAGTATCCGGAAAGAGAGCGGAACGGCGCTGGAGGACCAGGAAAATATTCTTAAAACGCTGTTGAAATCAGGCGCAAAGACTGTTTTCGGCCGGGAACATCACCTGGAAGGCGTAAAAACCTATGAGGAGTTCAGGGAAGCGGTGCCGGTTCGGGATTACGAGCAGTTCAAGTCGTATGTCGAGCAGATCAAGCAGGGTAAACACAATGTCCTCTGGCCCGGACTGCCTATTTATTTTGCCAAGACCTCCGGAACCACCAGTGGGGTTAAATACATCCCCATTTCCAGGGATTCCATTTCAAACCATATCAATACCGCGCGTAATACCCTCCTATGTTATATGGCAGAAACCGGTAATTCATCTTTTGCCAACGGGAAAATGATTTTTCTCTCCGGCTCCCCGGAGCTGGAAAGAATTGCCGGCATCCCTACCGGCCGGCTGAGCGGGATCGTAAATCACCATATTCCATCCTATCTGCGCACCAACCAGCTCCCCAGTTATGAAACGAATTGTATTGAAGAATGGGAATCGAAGCTGGATAAAATTGTGGAAGAAACCGTTCATCAGAACATGACCCTGATCAGTGGTATTCCGCCCTGGATGCAAATGTATTTCGACCGGCTGCAAGCCGTTTCGGGTAAACAGATCAAGGACCTGTTTCCGAATTTTTCAGTACTCGTGCATGGCGGCGTAAACTTTGAACCCTATAAGGACCGCCTCATGGATAGTATTGGAAAGTCGATCGATACCATCGAAACGTATCCGGCCTCGGAAGGATTTTTCGCTTTTCAGGACAGCCGCAAAGAAGAAGGACTTTTATTGAATACCAACAGCGGGATATTTTTCGAATTCATTCCCGCCGATGAAATATTTAAGGAGACGCCCACCCGCATTTCTTTGAAAGATGTGAAAACCGGCGTTAATTATGCGCTGATCATCAGTAACAATGCGGGCCTCTGGGGATATAATATCGGTGATACCATACGCTTCCTCAGTACCGATCCATTCCGTATAGTGGTCACGGGCCGTATTAAGCATTTTATATCTGCTTTCGGTGAACATGTGATCGGGGAAGAAGTGGAATACAGTTTGATGAAGGCCGCTAAAGAAGAAGGGATACAGATCAATGAATTTACGGTGGCGCCATTTATCAAAGGGGCTGGAGAAGGAAAATCCTTTCACGAATGGTTTGTGGAATTTGAAAACCGCCCGGCCGACATGCATGCATTTGCAAAAAAAGTAGATATTAATCTTCGGGCGAAAAATATCTACTATGATGATTTGATTGCCGGTAATATTCTTCAACCATTACAGATACATCCGGTGAAGAAAAACGGGTTTATCGATTATATGAAATCCATCGGCAAACTCGGCGGACAAAACAAAGTTCCGCGACTCAGCAACGACCGGAGTTTTGCTGAACCATTGGAAAAATACATGGACTGATCTTTCTATTCGTCCAGGGAGAAATCACTACATTTAACTTTCATCGCGTAAGACGATATGAATAATCAGCCACAGAAAAGGATTGCTATTTTTGGCTCAACCGGATCGGTCGGAACACAGGCCCTGGAGGTGATTGAATCCAACCCTGAATTGTTTTCAGCAGAAATTCTGACAGCACAACAAAATGATGAGCTGCTGATCAAACAGGCATTGAAATTTCTTCCCGACATCGTGGTAATTGTCGACGAATCCAAATATCAAAATGTAAAACAGGCACTCGCCGCGTTTCCCATCAAAGTATTTACGGGAGAAAAAGCGTTACTGGAAGTTGCCGGTATGGACAGTTACGATGTAATGCTGGCGGCAATTGTCGGCTTCGCAGGTCTTATGCCCACACTCGCAGCCATCGGGCAGGGCAAAACCATCGCGCTGGCCAACAAAGAAACGCTGGTGGTCGCCGGTGATATTGTGATGCGCAAAGCGGTGGAATGCCGGGCACCGATTATTCCCGTGGATTCCGAACATTCGGCAATCTTTCAATGTCTGATTGGAGAAACGCGCAACCGGATTGAGAAAGTCATTCTCACCGCATCAGGCGGTCCTTTTCTGGGCAAGAAACCGAATTTTTTAGTCAATGTAAAAAGAGACCATGCCCTGCAGCACCCAAACTGGGCCATGGGTGCCAAGATATCGATCGATTCGGCGACACTGATGAACAAGGGACTGGAAATGATTGAAGCGAAATGGCTATTCAATCTCCTGCCCGAACAAATTCAGGTAGTGATACACGCCCAAAGTATTATCCATAGTATGGTGCAGTTTGAAGATGGCAGCATCAAAGCACAGATGGGGTTGCCGGATATGAAACTGCCCATTCAGTATGCGTTGGGATTTCCGGTGCGCCTGCCGAATAAAATGCCGAGATATTCGTTTATGAAACCGGATAAGCTCACATTTGAAGAACCAGACATACGCACTTTTCGTAATTTACAATTAGCAAAGGACGCGCTGGCCCGAGGGGGTAATGCGGGTTGTGTGTTGAATGCGGCCAATGAAATCGCGGTATATGCTTTTTTAAAGAACCGGATCGGCTTTTTGGATATGACGGATCTGATCGAAAAGACCATTCAGAAAATAGCCTTTATTGAGCAACCCACATTGGAAGATTATTTTGAAAGCGATGGTGAGGCGCGTAACTTCGCGGCTTCTATAATTAAACTGTAAAATTCCCGGCAAGCATAACGTGAACGCGGACTGCAGCTGATCTCTAAAGATGAATAATTCTATTTTTTTACTGGCAATCGATTGGGCAAATGCCGGAATCAAAGCCGCCCAACTGATACTTTCTTTGTCACTGATTGTGATCGTCCATGAGTTTGGTCATTACCTCCCCTCCAAACTATTTAAGTGCCGGGTGGAAAAATTCTTTTTATTTTTTGATCCCTGGTTTTCTCTGGTGAAGAAAAAAATCGGTGATACGGTGTATGGAATCGGATGGCTTCCGTTGGGGGGTTATGTGAAAATCGCCGGCATGGTGGATGAGAGTATGGATAAAGATCAGATGAACCTTCCGCCTCAGCCTTGGGAGTTTAGGAGTAAGCCGGCCTGGCAGCGCTTGATCATTATGCTCGGGGGGGTCACGATGAATGTATTGCTGGCATTCGTAATTTATGCGATGATACTCTTTACCTGGGGACAGAAAAAAATGCCGATGTCGGGACTAGCCAATGGCGTGGCGGTGAGCGACAGTCTTATGTATAATATTGGTTTTCGTAATGGCGATAAAATACTTTCTGTTAATGGC
>JAYWCS010000050.1:0-6810 GCA_043780315.1 Bacteroidota bacterium
TCGCTGTCATATTTTGCGAGATCACCTGTTTTATATAAACGGATCAACCCATATTCGGGATGTAACCACTGCACAAATTTTTCAGCCGTGAGCAGGGGCTGATTCAGGTATTCTTCTGCCAGGCAAGCGCCGGCAATACAAAGTTCCCCGGTTTTTCCTTTGTCAACCAGCTGCTGTTTTTCATCCAGCATATAAATAGCACAATCATCAATGGGTTTCCCGATGGAAGGCAGCGTGGGCCAGCGATCCGGCGATCCGGTTAATGCCAGGGCCGAAACTACATGACATTCGGTGGGCCCGTATTGATTAAATAATTTGCAATCAGGTAGTATTTCGAAAAAGCGAATGACCTGCCGTGTAATTTTCAACTGTTCGCCGGCCGTAATTATTTCCCGGAGTGAAGCCGGAAACAGACTGTTGGTATCCGCTGATTCCGTGAGATATTGTAATGCCACAAACGGAACAAATATTCTTTGAATGTTGGTTGTTTGAATAAAATCCAGTAATTGTTTCGGATCGAGCCTCAGGTCGTCGTCAATTAAAACCAGTTCCCCCCCGGTTGTAAGTGTCGAAAAAATTTCCTGGAACGAAACGTCGAAACTCAATGGAGCGAACTGCAAGGTTTTTGTGCCGACGGTCGCGAACGAATTTTTTTTCTGCCATTTCAGTAGATTGACCAAGGCAGGCTGACCCATGGAAACGCCTTTCGGTTTTCCGGTAGACCCCGAAGTATACAGTACGTAAGCCAGATCAGTTGAGGAGTTTATGCTGATGTCATTTGAAAAATTCGTTGACAGATCACCGGTTGTTTTCAAACCAAGCGCAGTAAAAAACGTCTGTTCTTCACCAAACGATAAGCAGATTTCCAGATGTGCATCTCCCCGCATTTGCATCAATCGCTCGCGGGGGTACGACGGATCCAGGGGCAGATAGGATTTTCCGGATTTGAGTACGGCCAGCACGGCCACGATCATCTCCAGCTTCCGGGTGGTGCTCACACCGGCAAATAAACTCTTGGGTGAAATTTGTAAAATCTGATGGGCGAGTCCGGTACTCTGCAGATCCAATTCCAGATAAGTAAGGGAACGATCTCCGTGCCTGACAGCCACTGCATCCGGTGTAACGGCGAGCTGACGGGCGAACAGACTCTGTATAGAATCATTCGCTACATCCTGCAAAACTGGCAAGGGATGTGAGTTCAAGCGCGTCATGCGGAGGTATAAGGTTTAATATTTAAAACAGTAACATTCATTTTAAATAGGGTTCAGCAATCGCTTTGGGCGTTCTATAAATTTTACAAACGCATAAACTATCCCCGGGTAATCTTGCAGGACTGTCCGGCAAGCCAGGCATAAGAGTAGACAGCAAGTGCTTTTGCCTTGTTGCCATCCTTTCTAAAATTCCAGACATCTTTCATAAAATCTTTATAATTCGTTCTGTTCAGCTGATCGAAAGCAACAGAAATCGTGGGGGTCACAGAATACGCTGTATGCCAGGTGCCGAATGGAATGAATAAAGTCTCTCCGGGGCCAACGGTAAAATGGATCGGTGTGGCCTGTTTATACAAAGGAAATTTTTCGTAGTCCGGTTCAAAAATATTCAGATCGGATCTCCAGGAATCATCTGGTTTTGGATATAACAGGTGTTCTTGTCCGCGGGGGAAAACAGTAAACCGTTTTTCTCCATATAACTGGGTGATCCATGCATTCAGGTGATAATAATCCAGATGGAGGTAGGGAAACTTGCCCCCGGGGCCACCGATAAAAAGTTCCGTATAACCGCCCCAGTGACCGCGTTGAAACCATTTGGACTGAAGCCAGTTGGGACGTGCATAGTTCAGGTCGAGCGGATCGAGTAAAGGCATTAGTTCCGGCATGGTCTCCGTGATATTAAAAATGCAGGGATACGGAGCCGGCTTTTCTGCTGTACTTGTTTCCACCATGTCCATGATTTCCTTCATCGTATACGATGTGCCTTTCACATCTGTTCTGCGATCTCCAAAATTTTCCCGAAAATAATTGGGCGTAAATAAATTTTTTCCTTTCCATACTTTGGAAGCGTTTTCAAATACCACCGGAATACCTTTCAGGTAGTAGTCATTCATGAATTCCTGATGGGAGATATTGCCCACTCTGTTTACGTCCATTTTCGAGGGTTTTTGGGGGGGATAAAGAAACCAAATTAATCATATTTTTCCTATAATCATAGTATGCCGCCCGATCCGGGAAGGGAATTAATCCACCCTTTTCCCCAGCAATGGCCGGACATACGACTTCAGAAATTCCGGATAAAAACGCCCCGCGTAAATAAATGTATTTAACGCATTTACATTCAGTTCTTTATACACAATTATCAGCATAATAAAACAAATAATGGTATCCGCGACGGCCGTGCCGTAAACACATCCCATAATGCCGAAATGTTTAATCATGAGGTAGCCCGTGATCAGATTAATCACTGCAAAAATGATCATAATCAAAAAATTGAGGCGCGTCTTACCAATTGAATCGAGAATAGTTCCGAATAAACGTATAAAGGGATTGAGCAGGCAGGTAATAATAACGAATTGTACCAGCGGGATCGCATCGGCATAATTGGTACCGGCGATGATGCGTACAACGAAGCCGGGAAAGATTAAAATGAATAAAACAAACGGCAGTAAAATCGCGAGAATCGTACCGACCGATTTCTCATAGAGATATTTTCCGGCACTCTTTCCCTGTTCAGCAAAACGCCGGGCACTTTGTGGAAAAACAATCGTCCCCATTGCATTGATAGGAATATCTGTCAGACCCACGATCCGCAAGGCAAGATTATAAGAACCGGCTGCATCGGTAGAAACCATGGTGCCGAGCAGTACCTGATTGACCGAACTGGATAGAATGGATCCGACAAAAATTCCAAACGCAAATTTACCATAGTTGAATAATTTCCTTACCCATTCATAATGCCATTCATAAGAGATAAATAACATGGGGCGCACGATAAAATATTGGACAGCCGTGGCCAATCCCGTAGCGATACACTGCACATAAATGAGACTCATCAGGGAGATGTCCCAATGCAAAATGAAAGAAATTAAAATGTAAAAAAAATATCCGCCCTGCCGTATAAAGGTCGTGATCAGAATCCCCCTGAATTGCAGATTGGCCTGTTCGATACTTTGAAATTGAGATAAAAATCCGCCAAGAAGATATACCAGGTTAAACATTAAAAACATGTTCACCATTTCCGGGAAATGCCATAAGCGGGAGAAATAACCGGCAAAAGAAACGTTCAAGATGATACAGAAGATCATCAGCAATCCGCTCAATACAAAAGAGGCGGAAATGATTTTCGGTTTTTCTTCTTCTGGACTATCAGATAAAAATTTGATAAGTGCATTGGGCACCAGTCCGTTTCGGGCCATTTCAAAGACAGACGTAATGGCAACGAAGAGGGTCCAGATACCAAAGTGATGCTTATCCAACATGCGAACCAGCAGGTAAAAACCGCCGAATCCAAACAAAAATGACTGCATATTCATAACCAGTGTGTAGGATCCTGATTTCAGCCAGTAATGTTTATGTTCCTTCATGTGCACACGGGTTAAACAGGCGGTAATATAGCTTTTATGAGAGAAATATTATTCCCGTTAACAGATAAAATCACATACCCGCTGTTTTGATATACGGTATTGAAAGGCAATTGATTTCTTCGTTTTAAAATCGCTGCATCGGATGCTGTAATTAAAACATAATTAACATGATACCTTTCAAATAATGGCGCGGCCGTTGCCGGTGCTCCGATCAGCAGATAATTTAACATATCGGTCCGGTCGTTCTCCCGAGTTACATAACTGGTAAACGGATTGGAGAACGTAGTTACAACGGCCACCATTTTCCTGCCGGTCGCCATCACTGGGAAAAGCGAATTTGCCTGATCGCATAAAATGACCTGACCCGATGGAATGTTTTGAGTTATATAATTATACACATTCACCCGGTTCGTATCGGATGCTTTTTTAATCGCCAGATCACGGTAGATCGTAAAATCATCTCTTTTCAAATAAAACGGCAGATCCATGATAGCTATAATCATAATGCCGATAGTAAATAAGCCGGCGTGGTTGCGGATCTTCAACAGGATCTGCCGCGGCTTCCCCAAGGTATTGTAAAACCAGCCCCACAATTCTTTCAAAAGAAATATTAATCCGAATGGAAAAAATACCGATTGAACCGATTTGATATAAAAAAAATAATGGAACGCAGGTACGGACCCGGGAAGAAAAATATGATACTTACGCGATATCACCGGGATCAGACAGGAATAGACATACAGGAAACATGAAATGAAAAACCAGTTCAAAATAATTTGCCTTATCAGGGGCTTGGGATAAAATTTATAAAACCACCACAAACCCACCAATGAGACAACAAACGAAAGAGAAAAATTTCTTTTAATAATTCCACCCGGATAAAAAATATTGGTCAGATTGTCCTGCAGTTCAAATGGAAAACGATTTACATAATGCAAATGATATTTCCCTGCGATAAAGTAAAGCAATGGAAAGGCGACGACTAAAAAGCAAGTGGCACACGGCGCTACCTGTAAAACAATCCGGGAGATAACGGCCCAGTCTTTTTTCAACAATGCCCGAATGAAAGCGGTTCCCATGATACAGGCCACGATAAGCAGTACGATCAGCGTGGGTGCCAGATGACCCAGAAAACTGATACCCAGCCCAATCCCCAATATGAGAAACCATTTGTGACTACCCGATGAATAGGCTTTGTAAAAAAAGATCAGATTCAGGTAGAAAATAAACTGCACGAAACATACCGGATACAGCCAGGGGGAATAGGTGGCTCCGCACCAACCCGGAATTTTTCCGGCAGACAGAAATAAAAAAGCCACCATACCGCCGAGCGCAATTTTTTTATCGAAAAAAACGAGCAGCATGCATAAGAAGGCAATCGGTGCAAGGATATTCAAATACACACCCGCGCGCGTAACCACTACATTTGCGGGCAGGCCCGATATTTTGACGATGATGGTTTCAATGGAGAATACAAGAGGGTTATACCAGAGATATTCCCCCAGGTAATTGGGATCTTTTCCAAATTTCCCGTCCTGGTTGCCATGAATGAATGACATATCCCGGTCAAAATCGTAATCACAAGCCCAATGCAGGTCGTGCGTTGTTTGATAACATTTTACAAATGCGATCAAAAGCATGACGGCACAGACGGCAGTGTAATATTTATTACTGCCGGCAAACATATTGGATAGTCGTTTCATGAACGCCAATATGAAAAATAGGCCTTTTCAGGAAGTCGGGAAAACTTCATACGGATGGGTCTAGGGGGTTAAAGTATCTAATTCTCCAAAAAAATCAGGCAAGCAAATCTCTTTGAAAAGCGGGTTTAGTTCTTTTCAAAGAGGATTGTTCATAGGCAAATGCAATTGATATTAACAGGGGTTCAGCATAGGGTCCGGCATAAAATGAAATCCCAATGGGGAGTCCATGAAATAAGCCCATAGGAACGGTGATATGGGGGAAACCGGTTATAGCGGCTGGCGTCGAAAGCGACGGACCGTTATCATAGTCTCCATTTAACAAATCAATACAGCAGGCGGGCCCGTTCGTTATTCCTGAAAGTGCATCCAGTTTATTGGTAATCATCAGATCCAAAATCGTTTTCCTGAATCCGGTTGTTTTTTCTATTGATTCCAAATATTCCCTGCTATCGAGGCCAGCTTTGGCTTCACTCTCTACCAGTATTTCCTGTTTAAAAAATGGCATCGCTTTATTTTCATTCGCCAGATCGAAGGCAATCAACTCTTTTAATGACGCAACTTTTCCTTTTGCAGACGTAAGGTAACGGTTCAGTCCGTCTTTGAACTCAAATAAAAGAACCTGATATTCCGCGGTACCCAATATTTTCAAAGGGCCCATCACATCCACTTCCACCAGAATAGCCCCCAGCTGCTCCATGAGAGCCATGGCGTTTCGCAAAAGAGCCACCAGATCGGGGTTGCCCTGCAAATGCGATTTCTCAATGCCAATACGTTTTCCTCTCAGGGCGTCTTTTATTAAAAACGGTGTGTAATCTGAAGTGGATTTGCCAATACTTTCTTTCGTCCTCCGGTCCAATTCGTCTACACCCACGCCCGCACCCAGCAGAATGGCCGCATCCCGCACCGTGCGGGCCATCGGACCAGCCGTATCCTGGGTTGCAGAAATCGGAATGATGCCGGAGCGACTCCACAAACCCACCGTGGGTTTGATTCCCACAAGACCATTTACCGATGCTGGTGAAACCACCGATCCATCCGTCTCCGAACCAATACTGGCAGCACTCAGGTTCGCCGCAGTGGCAGCACCTGATCCGGCGCTGGATCCCGAAGGATTACGGTCGAGAATATAAGGACTCTTCGTTTGACCCCCGCGGCTGCTCCAACCACTACACGAATGGGATGAACGGAAATTCGCCCATTCACTCAGATTGGTTTTACCCAGCAGCACGACGCCGGCCAGACGAAGTTGTTTGACGATAAAGGCGTCTTCCGTTGCTTTATTGCCTACCAGGGCGAGCGATCCGGCTGTCGTCATCATCTGATCGCCGGTATTTATATTGTCTTTGATCAGGATCGGAATGCCGTGCAGGGGGCCTCGGACCTTTCCCTGTTTTCTTTCTTTATCCAGGCGTTCTGCAATTTGAACGGCCTCCGGATTGAGTTCGATGACAGCATTTAAACGCGGACCGCTGCGGTCAATTTGTTCTATCCGCGCCAGATAGGCTTTGGTAATAGAAACGGAACTCTGTT
>JAYWCS010000051.1:0-14991 GCA_043780315.1 Bacteroidota bacterium
CCCGATTCTCCCAGGCGGTCATCTTTGGTGATCACTTCTTCCGAAAAAGTATTCCATTGTTCGCAGGAAGGACATTTACCGAGCCATTTTGCACTTTCATAGCCGCAATTATTACAGAAGAAAGCAGTTTTAATTTTACTCATCTTTAAATGGTTTGGCTCAACGGGCTTAAAAGTAAAAAGGCCAGCTAGGAGAGCTGACCTTTTACTTACTAACCCATTAAATTCTTGCACTAAATTACAAAATCAGGTCACATAACAAAATAAATTTTTGATCCTGTTAATATCTTTAATAAAAAAAAGGGCTTTCGCATTTTATTCTTAATTTGAATATAATATATTGATTATCAACTTTTTAATAATTAATTTGACATCGGGATGAGAAGCTAAAGTACTGAGAATGAGGAGCGAAAAACGTATAAAAATTCATCGCGGAGGGTTAAAATATCGACAGGATGAATATATAAATATGCAAATTATTATTAATGTGTTTTTGGACCGAAACGGGATCGAATAGAGAGCCGAATGGATTAAAATGGGGTCAGAAAATAGTCAAAAGGGGATACAGATCAGAGCTTGATTTCTTCTTCCTGGTTATCGAAGAAATGGAACTCCGTCAGGTGATAGTTATTATTGGCCTTTACCTTAAGGGCCTGTTTGTATTTCCTGCGCCAATTCGATTTTTTGCTAAAAAACCACCCGCCCTTGGTGAGGTAGGCGTGCATAATCGGGTGAACGGTGAGAATCAGGTCTTTGTGCTGGTGATTCAACAGGTAACTGAGGTTTTTCTCTATTTCGTCTTCCAGGATCAGTGCAGAGGAGATTTTACCCGTTCCATTGCAGGTTGGGCAGATTTCCTGGGTATTGATACTAATTTCGGGCTTCATGCGCTGGCGGGTGATCTGCATAAGGCCGAACTTGGAAATGGGCAGTACAGCATGTTTTGCACGATCCGTCCGCATATAGCCTTCCATGGCTTCTACGAGCTTCCTTTTATTATCGGGCAGCTTCATATCAATGAAGTCCGCCACGATGATACCGCCAAGATCCCGGAGCCGGAGTTGGCGGGCAATTTCTTCTGCTGCTTCGAGGTTGGTTTCCAGCGCATTTTGCTCCTGGTTATTGCTTACGCTCTTGTAACCGCTGTTCACATCGATCACGTGGAGTGCTTCGGTGTGTTCAACAATAAGGTAAGCGCCGCTGGGCAGGTTAACCGTTTTACCAAAAGCGGCTTTCACCTGTTTGGTGATACCAAAATGATCAAAAATCGGGGAACCGTTGCTATAATAGGAAATAATATCAATCTTATCGGCAGCGATCTTCTGTATATAGGTCTTCGTGTCGTTGTACAGGTTCTTGTCATTCACGACGATCTTGTTGAAGTCTTCGTTCAGCAGATCGCGTAGCATGCTGGTGGTTTTGGTCTGTTCACTCAGGATTTTTGCCGGAGCCGCAGCGCCCACCAGATTGTTCTGTATCAGTTTCCAGGTAGCGACCAGATCGGTGAGGTCTTCGTGTAATTCAGCCGTATTCTTTCCTTCCGCCGCGGTGCGCACGATCACTCCGAAGTTTTTCGGTTTGATAGCCTCAACAATTTTCTGCAGTCTTTTTCTTTCTTCTGAAGAATGAATTTTACGGGATACGGCTACAATATCATTGAAGGGAGTGATTACCACAAAGCGACCGGGAAGCGAAATTTCGCAGCTGAGTCTCGGCCCTTTGGCTGCGATCGGTTCTTTAAGAATCTGAACCAGGATATTCGGCTTACCGCTCAGCACTTCATTGATCTTACCGGTTTTTACAATCTCCGGTTCAACCGTGAAAGATCCAAAATCGAAACCTTCTTCCTTATTGGCAACGATACTCTGCTGGGTGAATTTCAGGAGGGAGCGGGCGTAAGGACTCAGATCCGTATAATGCAGAAATGCATCTTTTTCAAAACCGACATCAACGAAAGCGGCATTTAATCCGGGGATCAGTTTCTTTACTTTTCCCAGATATAAATCTCCCACTGCAAAACTGGCGTCAGTTTTCTCATGGTGTAATTCCACCAGCTTTTTATCTTCCAGCAGGGCTATTTCAACTCCCTGAGGGGCTGCATTAATGATCAGTTCCTTGTTCAATGTTTATGTAACATTTAGTGCCTGACAGGTACTACAAAAAGGAATCGAGATGCTGAAGGGGATCGTTAACAATTAATACGGTTGCGAGCAAACATACAAAGAGTTCACTTTAAATGATTTCAGCAGAACAGAGCCGGATGCAATACCCGACCGGAGTGCGTTTATTTGTTCTTTTTCTTATGACGATTCTTACGCAATCTTTTCTTTCTTTTATGGGTTGCAATTTTATGTCGCTTCCTTTTTTTACCACAAGGCATCGATAATTCCTTTTGAGTTAACTAATAATTTTTCTTTGCTCCTCTGAGCGCTTATTTTAAAGATACTAACCGTTCGTTGATCGCATCAATCAACTCATGGTTATTTGTCAATTTCTTTGCTGCCGCATACCAGGTTTTTGCCGAGGCATTGTCTCCTGTTCTTTCATACGCATCACCCAAACTCAGAACCGCTTCCAAATTTCGCGGATCGTAGTGCACTACTCTGAGCAATCGTTGGATCGCTTTGTCGTACTGCCCCGATTCAATTCCTCCCAGTCCCAACATCAACTGCGCATACAGGTTGAGAGAATCTCTTTTCGCCACTTCCAGAATTTTCTGGATTCCCTTCATCACATCCTGCGGCTGCGCGCCGGTACTGCCAAAAATATATGTTGCGCCCAATCCAATTTTTGTAGAATCATTGAGGGGATTCAGCTGTTCTGCCCTTTCAAAAAGATCCCTGCTTTGATTTGCCATCCAACCTTTCATCGCCGGATTGTCTTGTCCCCGCAGGTTGTTCAAAAATAATTGGGCTGCAAAAGTGAGACTTTTTTCAGAATTTTCCAACTTTGCTGCTTCTGCGGTGTAATAGGCGGTCGGAAGAAAGCCATTTTCGACCGAATCTTTCCAGAAACGGGCAAGTTGCTGATCAGCATTAATCTGTTGATTTTTGACGTCTCCCCGCACCACGGCATTTTCCAGCCGGTTAACGTAAGCGAGCCGTTCGGGACTCAGTTTGGCCTTATTTGCATCCAAAATGCTTTTAATATCGAGCGATCGACCAACCGGGGAGGCCGGACCGGCCCCGGTTTTTTTTATTGGGAGAACGGTATTTCCAAAGAAATAAAATACGGAAAGAATAATTATTCCAAATCCGGCTACAAGGAGTTGCTGTTTCTTCACATCGGTCTTTTATCCGGCAAAATTACATTTCTCCGTCAGGGTTTGGCTGATTATCCTGAACCGCCTGTAATTTTTTTACTTCGGCCACAAATTCTTTAGCCGGCTTGAAGGAAGGAATATAATGTTCGGGAATATGAACAGCTATATTTTTTTTAATATTTCTACCGATTTTAGCGGCCCTCTTTTTCGTGATAAAACTGCCGAATCCGCGTATATAAATATTTTCACCTTTTGCGAGGGTATCTTTCACTTCTTTAAACATGGTTTCCAATGTAACCAGCACATCTACCTTGGGTATGCCTGTTTTATCCGAAATTTGGTTGACAAGGTCTGCCTTTCTCATGGCGGAATTGTTTTATAAGTTTCTGATTTTAAATATATAACAAAATAATTAATCTACAACCTAATTATGAAAATCGATTCCGGGATTTTTACAAGGAATTTCCTAATGCCTTGCACTTCAACGGATTATAAATAATTGATTATCAAGCCTATAAATTATTCATACACATCGATTATTTTGAGCCATGAACGGATTTGATTTCAGTAAAAAATTACTTGAATGGAACCGGATTCACAATAAACGGTCCATGCCCTGGAAAGGCGAAAAAGATCCTTACCGGATCTGGCTAAGTGAAATTATTTTGCAGCAAACGCGGGTGGAACAGGGGACAGCTTACTACAAAAAATTTATCAGCCGGTATCCAACGGTGTTTGAGTTGGCCAGTGCCCCCGAGCAGGATATTTTCAAGTGTTGGGAAGGTCTCGGTTACTACACCCGCTGCCGGAACCTGATTTTGACGGCAAAAAAACTGGCTTTTGATTTGAGCGGCGTTTTCCCCTCAGCTTATTCAGATATATTAGCCCTGCCGGGTGTTGGTCCGTATACCGCGGCGGCCATCGCTTCTTTTGCTTTCGGACTTCCCCATGCGGTTGTAGACGGCAATGTGGAACGTGTGCTGGCGAGATATTTTGGGGTCAGCACGCCCGTGGGAAGCGCTACCGGAAAAAAATTTTACAGCGAACTCGCCCAATCCCTGCTGGATAAAAAGAATCCGGCGAACTACAATCAGGCCATTATGGATTTCGGCGCCACCGTTTGCAAACCGCAAAATCCGCTCTGCACCGCCTGTATACAAGCCACCCATTGTGAGGCATACCAGCATGCATGGACTCATTTACTCCCGGTGAAAATTCAGCCCGCTCAGCGAAAAACACGCTGGTTGTATTATTATATCATTTCTGACGGAAGGGGTAAAGTCTGGATCCGTGAACGTGTTATCAAGGATATATGGCAGCATCTGTATGAGTTTGTTTTATGGGAAACTGGGCAATTAATACCACAGGCGGATCTTGACTCGAATGCTTTCATCACAGAAAAAATGGGGCAACACGATTTTCAGATTCTGCATGTTTCTCCGGTGTTTAGCCAGACACTTACGCACCAGTTCATCAAAGGTTGTTTCGTACATGTCAAACCTAATAAACTGCTCGGTAAACTTGCCGGTTACCAATCCGTCCCCGTCGAACGCCTGAATGAGTTTCCTTTTCCGAAAATGATCTCGCTCTATATTAAAAATTTACCGGCTACCGATCACTTATGGTAAAGCTTTTGATGGTAAACCACGGCAGCAGGTTTTATCATCTTTTTAATATGGAGGTTATGCGGGGTGTAAACAGGGTTATGTTAATCGGCAACCTAGGCAAGGATCCGGATGTTCAGTTTCTGGAAGGCAATATCGGGGTGGCTAAATTTTCACTGGCAACAACAGAAACTTTTAAGGACCGGTCCGGGAAATTGATTTCGCAAACCGAATGGCATACTGTAGTTCTCTGGCGGGGTCTGGCAGAACTTGCTCAGAAATACCTGCACAAGGGAAGTCTGGTTTATATCGAAGGAAGGCTGCGTACCCGCAGCTGGGAGGATAAAGACGGGAATAAAAAATTTGCCACCGAAGTGGTGGGCGACAATCTGATTATGCTTGATAAAAGGACCGACACGCCACATTCCGCCGTGCCGCCGGTAGACGGCATGGAGAGGTTGAATGGCCCGGATTCAACTATTTTGGGTGAGATCTCCCCCGATTTGCCTTTTTAAGAAGCAGAATAGACAAGTTGTATTAAATTTACAGATCCTACATTGAAAGACTGAGTTTTTAAACAGGTGTAGGATTTTTTACGAAACCAGACTATTTTGGATCACCCTTTTTACATGCTGTCAGCTTCCGGGCTACCAAATCTTTTATTATTCATTAATGCCCAGGCGACCACCATCCTGGTCATACTCATTCTTTTTTTCCTCGTCATGTCTTTTATTGTTTCCGGATCACGGATTGCATTTTTTTCTTTGAGTGATAAGGAAATCAATATTCTGAAAACCAAACAGGATAGTTCCTGGCGAAGGATTGTAAATCTTTTGGAAGAACCCAAAGCATTGCTGGCCTCCCTGCTTATTGCAAACATTCTGCTCAATATCGGAATCATCATCCTCTCTAATTTTTTGATCGATCAGGTAATTTCATTCAAACAGGATTATTGGTTTTTTGAATTTATGATGAAAGTGGTGATCGTGAGTTTTGTACTCATTCTCTTTGGAGAAGTGATGCCAAAAGTATGGGCCAGCCAGAATACACTTCAGTTTGCTTTTTATACTTCCGGCGTTACGGAAGTTATTCATCTGCTTTTTAAAAGACTGGGTATTTTACTAGCTGGTCAATCCGAAAAACTGGAACGCCTTTTTGGGAGTCGCCGCTCGGCAGCAAATAGCCTGGAAGAACTGGACCACGCAATTGACAATGATACCACAGAAGAAGAAAAAAATATTCTGAAGGGGATCATCAAATTCGGCAATATTACGGTCAAGCAAATCATGAAGACCCGCCTCGATGTGAGCGGGATCGAAGACAATTTGAATTTCGGTCAGCTAAAGCAAAAAATAGAAGAACTGCATTATTCCCGCCTGCCCGTTTATAAAAGAAGTCTCGACGAAATTTCCGGTATGGTGCATACTAAGGACCTGATTCCGTTTTTGAATGAACCGGACACCTTCGACTGGCGCAGCCTGCTGAGGGGGCCGCATTTTGTGCACGAACATAAAATGATCAAAGTTCTGCTGCAGGAATTTCAGTCCGACAGAATCCATTTTGCCATCGTGGTGGATGAATTCGGGGGCACAAGTGGTATCGTGACTTTGGAGGATATCATGGAAGAAGTGATCGGGGAAATTAAAGATGAATTTGATGAAGATGAAGGATCTGCAGCCAAACAGGAAGATGGCTCCTATGTTTTTGAAGGCCGCACAATGATCAATGATGTTTGTAAATCATTAAATCTTTCCGTCGATACGTTTGATACGGTGAAAGGGGATTCAGATTCTCTCGCAGGGCTCATCCTGGAACTGGCGGGTGAAATTCCGAAAGTAAACGATACCATCGTTTGTGGTGATTTTGAATTTAATATCCTGGAAGCGGATAGCAGCCGGATCAAAAAAGTAAAGGTTAGTATCAAAAACTAAAATCCGTCATTTTGAACGCCAGAACCGGTCACCTGCTTTTTGTATTTTTTATTTTTTCCTCCTGCAACAGCGAGTATACACCCAAACCGCGTGGTTATTTCAGAATTGATTTCCCGACCCATGTGTACCAGGTTTTTAACCGGCCGGAATTTCCTTATTCTTTTGAATACCCGGTGTATGGAGCGGTCATCCGGGATACGGCTTTTTTTGGTGACAAACCCGAGAATCCATACTGGATCAATGTTGACTTCCCCCGCTTTCATGCCCGCATTTATATCAGCTATAAACAGGTAGCGGGGGATTTCGATAAACTGCGGGAGGATGCCTATAAAATGACCTATAAACATACTTATAAAGCGAGTTCTATTGAAGATTCGCTGATGAGCACCCCCCTGGGCGTTCATGGTATTTTCTTTAATGTTGGGGGCAATGCGGCCACCGCCAAGCAATTTTTTGTAAGCGATTCGACCCGGCATTTTCTGCGTGGAGCCCTTTATTTTGATACCACGCCGAATGCAGATTCTTTAAATATCGTGAATGCCTTTCTGCAGCAAGACATGAACCACCTGATCAATACCCTGCAATGGAAAAACTGATGCGGATGATCCTGGCCGATAACCTAACTTAGCCTGATTTTGAAAATTTATACTTGATAGCAATAAACAATATACTGGTAAGTGATGAAGTGGTATCCGAACAATTTGTTTGCGATCTCAGTAAATGTAAAGGCGGATGCTGTGAGGATGGAGATTCGGGTGCGCCGCTTACGAACGAAGAACTGGAGGAGCTTCGCAATAACGTTGAACGTATCAAACCCTACCTCACGCCGGAAGGATTGAAAGTGCTGGAAAAGGAGGGACTTTACAAATACGATCAGGAATTCGGATGGGTAACCCCCACCATCGCCGGACGCATGTGTGCCTATGGTTTCCGCGACGAACAGGGCATCATCAAATGTGGCATCGAACAGGCATATCTGAAGCAGGAGATCAGCTGGAAAAAACCCATCAGCTGCCATTTGTTTCCAGTGAAAATTACTAAAAGCAAAAGGCAGAATCTGGAATACGTAAATTATGAGCCTCGTGAAGACCTTTGTAAAGCAGCCTGCAAACTGGGCAAGAAACTCAAAGTGCCCGTCTATCTGTTTTTGAAAGACGCACTGATTCGAAAATATGGTACCGATTTTTATGCTACCCTGGAAGCAACCGCACTGCATTTAAAAAATGATAAAGCCTGATCCTATTTATGCGAATTATCCCGGCAGTCATTTTCTCTTTCCTTTGTTTTTTTTCGTTTCAATTTTCCAAAGCACAGGACTCTGCAGTCCGCCAGGCGCCGAGGCAGGATATTTCCTGGCAGGACACACTCGCCAGAGAATCGAGCAGCTTTCGCGATTCCATAAACGCAATACGTGATTCCGATAAGGCAATGCAGGATTCGATTGCGATCATCCGCGATTCTGTTCACCGTTCGCAGGATGCGGTGATGAATGATTCCCTAAAGATGCACTGGCTTGGCTGGGCAAAATACAAAGTGGAACCCCGGCACGCTTATGCAATCAATTCAAAAAATGTTCTGAAGGGAAAAAAGAAGGCAGAACTTCAGTATAATATTGCCGATTTTTATCTATACCTGAACGGTCAGTTGATTAAACCTCCAAAATCGGGCTCTCCTTTTTTCGCAGCCGGCTGCCTTTGTTTTAAATACGATGATACGCTGCTGCTTAACAGCGGTCTGGGTTTCAGAGTCGGCGTCGGCGTCGGCATTAAAATAATGCAGGGCCGGTTTACTAGTTCACTGCATGCGAACACACATAATACAGAGGTATATAAAAAGTCGAAAAACGAATCGACGTATATAAAAAATATTATTGCAGAACCCGAAACGCAGTTATTGAGATTATATAGCGAGCCATCCAATAACCCCAATGAGATAATTATCGGCGAGTACCAGGCCAGCTACAAAAAGTTCTATCAAAAAAATGAAGATGATCAGGATGAAGTGCGCAAGTATTTTGTGCGAATCATTTTCCGGTGCCGTTTATCGGGCGGCATAGACAGCTTTAAATCCGATAGCGGGTCTGGCAGTAAATAGAATCCACCAGGATAAATTATTATCTTCAACAAATGACGCACCGAGATACCGCATCGAGCTTTCAGGATAAAAGCAGTGTCAAAGCCACTGATTTGGAACACCGGCAGAAAATAAATTACAATATCGGCAAGTACAATGCCGTGGTCCCAAAAGGAAAACAGCAATACGACAAAATTGATACGGCCCGCGAACGGGCAAAAAATATCAAGTGGCGCGCATTGGAAACGCTCGACCAGCAACTGGAACGATTTGAACAGGCTTTTACCAAACGGGGCGGAAAAGTGATCTGGGCAGAAGATGGTCCCGCAGCACTCGAAGAAATTCTCACCATTTGTCAGGCTAAACAATGTAAGGCCATCGTCAAGAGCAAGAGTATGGTCACGGAGGAAATTCATTTGAATGATTTTCTGAAAGAAAAAGGCATAGAAAGCCTCGAAACAGATCTTGGAGAATATATCCAACAGCTGGATGGCGAAGCGCCTTACCATATCGTTACCCCGGCCATGCATAAGAGTAAAGAAGATATTGCCCGTCTCTTTCACGAGAAATTAAATACGGCACCCGATCTCTCACCCACCGAGCTGACCCTGATTGCGCGCGACATCATGCGTTCTAAATATCCGGAAGCGGCCATCGGTATCACGGGCGCAAATTTTATTATCGCAGACACGGGGAGTATCGCCATTACGGAGAATGAAGGCAACGGCAGACTATGCGCTTCGTATCCCAAAACCCATATCGTTATTACCGGAATTGAAAAAGTGATTCCTTCTTTGACTGACCTTGCGCTATTCTGGCCTTTGCTGGCAACTTTTGGAACCGGACAGCGGGTAACTACTTATAATTCGATCCTGTCCGGCCCCCGTCAGCGTAGTGAATATGACGGGCCGGAAGAAATGTATGTGATCCTGCTCGACAATGGCCGTACGAATATGCTCGCGAATACTAAACTGCGCGAAAGTCTTTATTGCATTCGTTGCGGGGCTTGTTTAAATGCCTGCCCGGTATATAAAAATATTGGCGGCCATACCTATGGTACAACATATAGCGGTCCGATTGGCGCAGTGATCACGCCGCATTTGAAAGGAATGGATGAATGGAAACACCTGAGCTACGCTTCTTCCCTATGTGGTAATTGTACCGAAGTATGCGCAGTTAAAATAAACCTGCACGAAATTTTGTTAGAAAATCGCCATGAAGCGGTGCAGGAAGGTTCTGCCGGATGGATGGAAAAAATGGCCTGGAAAGGATGGAAACAGGCGAGCCTGCACAGAAAATGGATGAACAGCGGGAATGCGAAACTAAAAAACTGGGTCATCAACCGATTGTTTAAAGGCTGGACAAGACAGCGAGCCGATCTGCATTTTCCGGACAAGAGTTTCAACGCCCGTTGGAAAGAAAAGCATTCTGCGTAATCTTGTTATTATATTGCGAACATATCAGCCCTCGCCTGTTGTATATTCTAGATCTCATCGGGAAGGAATTGTTTTACGAACCATTCGTCTGCACATCGGATAAAGATTTTTTTATTTCTTCTTCCCTGCCGAAGCTCAATTATTCTCCGGAACACATTTGCGATGGGGAATATTTTATTCAAAATTATTCCCTGCTTTTTGAAAAGGATATCCGGTTGTTCCAAATAGTCTGTTTTGATATTTCGGAGAAGCGGGCGTTTTTTAAAACAGTCGGAGATTTCCCGTTTGATATTTTTGCGGCCGTTTTTTATCTTGTGACCCGCTATGAAGAATATCTTCCGTTTCAACCGGATCCATACGGACGATTCCCGCATACCGCTTCGCTGGCTTATCGCGAAAAATTTCTTGATTTTCCACTGATTAATTACTGGCTGGAAGACTTTAAATTGTCACTGAAAGAAAAATTTCCGCGTCTTGTTTTTCGTATGAAAGACTTCAAATTTATTCCGACTTACGATATTGATATCGCGTATTCGTATAAGTATAAAGGACTGTACCGGACACTGGGTGGATTTGCCAGGGATTTTTTCAATGGGAAATGGAATCATTTAATCGATCGTTGGGATGTATTGTTTTACAAAAAAAAGGATCCGTTTGATGCTTATGAGTGGCTGGATTCTTTGCACCTTTATTGTCGAACACGTGCTTATTATTTCTTTCTGCTCGCAAATAAACAGATAGGTGCCGACAAAAATATTCATCCGAACAAAAAGAAAATGCAATCGCTGGTTTCTTATCATGAAACGGGCTATACTGTGGGTATTCATCCTTCCTGGCAGAGCGGCGACGAGGAGGCGGTTCTGATGGAAGAAGTGGATACATTGTCGGCTATCACCGGAAGACCGGTAAAATACAGCCGCCAGCATTATATCCGCATGTCGATGCCTAAAACATACCGGACCTTAATCGATGTCGGCATTGACAAAGATTTTTCCATGGGTTATGGATCCGCGAATGGATTCAGGGCGTCCTTCGCTTCTTCTTTTTTCTGGTACGATCTGAAAGCTGAAAAGCAAACCGGTCTGCTTCTCTTTCCTTTTTGCTTTATGGACGCTAATTCTTTTTATCAGGCCCGGCTATCCACCAAAGCCGCTTTTACCGAGCTGATGGATTATTATACAAAAATCAAACGGGTGAATGGATTGATGATTACGGTCTGGCACAACCATTTTTTCGGCGACGATCCGGTGTTTGCCGGCTGGAAAGAAGTGTATGAGGTTTTTTTAAAGGATCAGATTTACTGGGACATGTAAATAAATATTCGCAGGCTAGTGTTTGAAATGTCGGATGCCGGTGATCACCATCGGCAGGTTTTCTTCCTTACAAAATGCAATGGAATCTTTATCCCGGATCGATCCCCCGGGTTGAATAAAACTGGTTATTCCAGCGGCTGCGGCGATTCGCACGCAGTCGCCGAATGGAAAAAATGCATCGGATGCGAGGGCAGCATCTTTAAGGTTGAATTTAAATTGATTGGCTTTTTCGATAGCCTGTCGAAGGGAATCAATCCGGCTCGTTTGACCGCAGCCTTTACCGATCAGTTGTTTGTTTTTTACCAGGGCGATCGCATTTGATTTCAAATGTTTACAAACTAGATTTGCAAATACCAGATCCTCTTTTTCAGCAGCTGTTGTATCGCGGCCCCCAACTTCTTCCCATTTGGAATAGTTTCCGTGATCGGCATCCTGCACCAGCGTGCCATTCAACAATGATTTCTTCATGGCGCGCCCCTGTGGTTGGTGAACTAACTGCAGGAGGATACGGTTTTTTTTTGATTTCAGCATGTCCATCGCCTCGGTCGTAAAGGAAGGTGCAATCAATACTTCAAAAAACAGTTCATGAATAGCTTCCGCTGTCGGCTGATCGATTTCGTTGTTACAAATAAGTACACCGCCAAAGGCGCTTTCCGGATCTCCGGCCAATGCATGATCCCAGGCACTGCGCGTGGAATGCCTGGCCGCTATGCCACAGACATTGGTGTGTTTGATGATGGCGAATACCGTTTGCTCTTCAAATTCCCCGATCAACTGAATGGCCGCATCAATATCTACCAGATTATTATAGGAGATTTCTTTACCATTCAGCTGTTTAAAAATTTTTTCCCAGTCTCCTTCAAAAAACGCCTGTTGATGAGGATTCTCTCCGTATCGTAAATGTTTAACTGCCTGGGAACCGCCGATCTGTTTTTCGGGATTGAAATACTGATAAATGGCAAGGTCGTAGCCGGCAACCACTTCAAAAGCCTTCGCAGCGAGTTCTTTCCGTTGTTCCCGGGTGAGTTCGCCCTGTTGATTAATTAATAATTGTTCCAGGTGGGCATAATCTTTTTTATCGGCGATAACGGTTACATGGGAAAAGTTTTTGGCCGCGGCACGAATCATGGATGGTCCGCCAATATCTATTTTTTCTATGATGGCCTTCTCTTCTTTTGTATTTGCCACAGTTTCTTCAAATGGATAGAGGTCAACGATCACCAGATCGATTTCAGGGATATTATATTCCTTCATTTCTTTCAGGTCCTGCGCCTCCTCCCTTCTTCCTAAAATGCCGCCGAAGATAGTGGGATGTAATGTTTTCACTCGGCCGCCGAGTATCGACGGATAAGTAGTAAGTTCTTCCGCTCCCGTGCATTGAATACCCAACCCTTCAATAAAAGTTTTTGTTCCACCGGTGGAAATAATTTGAACACCCAGCTTTTCCAGTTGCCGTACGATCGGCTCCAGTCCGTCTTTGTAAAAAACCGAAATGAGCGCGGATTGTATTTTTTTCATCATAAAGTAAAATTTGGCAGCCGGTTTGTCACGGGAGCCGCAAATTTACATCAATCGGTTTTCCCGGCAAAGTCAGGCTAAGCGATCCAGCGAATCAATTGAAACAAACAAATTGAACCCAGGCCGGTGAGCAACCAGGCGATCTTCCGGTTTTTCAGGAAAATATAAAAACTAAAAATGATCAGATAAGCAACGAGCATTTCGGGCAGGCTCAATCGGAGCTGACTCCATACGGCGCCGGGTAAATGGGATATATAAATGATGAAATCGTTCATGGAGCGGATCAGATAAGCCAGTCCCCAGCCCAAGAGCTGCCCCAGCGGGTCGATAAAGGAGAAAATGCATAATAAGATGCCGCCCACCAGAATAGCGCTCGACAAGGGCACGGCAATCAGGTTGGCGATCAGGAAATAGCTGGGGAAACGGTGAAAATAATAAATGCTGATGGGCGTGGTGAGTAATTGGGCGGCCAGACTGACCGAGCCGGCCTCCCATATCATCAGAAGGAATTTATTTTGTACCGGCAACAGGTCGCGGATTGGTTTTGAAAACAGGCGCAGACTGAGTACGGCGGCATAGCTTAATTGAAATCCGGTATCCCAGATCCAGTAGGGATCGAAACACAGCAGTAAAAAAGCAGACGCTGCTAGGGTGTTATAGAGAACGGCTTCCCGCGAAACATTGCGGCTGAAGAGGACCAGACTAAACATGAGGGCAGACCGGATAACAGATGGGGACGCGCCGGACAGGATACTGTAACCCCATAAAAGACCGATGATTAAGAAAAGTTTAAACCATCGGATCTGTTTTTTCTGCGGAATTTTTTTTAAAAGGAGTTGAAGAATATGATAAATCAGGGCCAGATGTAATCCCGAAATAGCGATGATGTGAATAACACCCGAATCTGCATACGATTTCAGGAGTCCGGGATCCAAATCTTCGGTAAAACCGACCATTAGCGCCTCCAGCAAACCATTTTCAGATTTTGTCGGAATGCGGTTTTTTATGATGATCTGCAATTTTTTACGAAGGGAATTCAGCGGGTCAAAAAGTGATTTTTCTTTTTCTTTTCCGAGTACAACGTATTCGTTTTCTTTTATAAAAACCTGCGCATCAATATGGCGCAGATGACAATATCTTATATAATCAAAGTCAGGATAGGCTTTAAAATTCTCTATGGGGAGCAATATTTTCCGGACAGCAATACAGGAACCTGCAACGATGTTTTCCGGGTTAATTTTGTTACTAAAAAAAACGATAATTTTTTCTTTTTCAACATAACAAGTTTGATATTTATATAGCCAACTTACCGTCGCTAAACATTTGAAGTTTTTCTGTTTTGATACGGGCTCCCCCTGCAGTCGCAGGATGAGTAGGTTTGGTTGGTTTTTGACGTAACAGGCGGACTGCTCAATGCTTTTATCCTGATGAATCGTCATTAAAATTCTGCCGAAAGAAAAAAATGCCAGCTGAATAGCCAGGCCCGCGATCCATTCGAAACCAAAAAACCCGGAAAGGGAAATCAGATTGCATAAAAACAACAATAAAACTGTAAATATGAAAACGGGGAGCTGAAATGACGCGTTCATTGGAAGATAATTCTCTATCAAAATGCCGCCAATCAATGGGAAAAGCAGCCTGATAAAGGGAGCCTGTTTCCAGGATAATTTTTCTTTCGATTGGAGTTGATGCATCGGATGAGAACGGCTGAACGGCGAAGCAAGTAGATTTAATGCGGATTCAACCGGTTTCTTCACCCTTTTTTACGGGGTTTAGTCCTGTTGTTTTAACGGTATTATTTACCGTTAAAAAACTGTATTTTTTTCGATTTTTTTATTGTGTTAGCTGATAATCT
>JAYWCS010000052.1:0-5396 GCA_043780315.1 Bacteroidota bacterium
TAAAATCCCAGTTGTAACCCGACCATAAATGTTCTGGGCTGTGGCAACTGACCGTCATCAATTCCGCGGGTGAACGTGTAGTAACCGCCCGTTTGCGTACTGATTTCCGGATCATATCCCGTGTATTTGGTTATGGTCAGGAGATTTTGTGCAGCCAGGTAAATACGCACCCGTGTAAACACATTTCCGGAGAAACTGTGCAGTGCATTTTTATTTAGCGTGTACCCGATGGTTAGATTCCGGATGCGCAAATAATCACCATTTTCCAGCCACCAGTCAGAGGCCCGGAGGTTTCCGTTAGCTGTTGCATCCTGACCTGCACGTGGAAGGGCCGAGACATCGCCCGGCTGACGCCAGCGATTCAATATAGCCGTTGTGGCATTATGTCCCGTGGCTTCGATCACCGTGTTAAACTTATTGGCATTTAATAATTTTAGTCCCGCGACACCCGATACCACCAGATTCAGATCGAAATTCTTATAGCTCACCCCGGCATTGAAACCGTAAATAAATTTCGGAATGGGATTTCCCAGTATCTTCTGGTCGGCGGCCGTAACGGTTCCGCTCTTATCAATGTCTTTAAAAATAAAATCACCGGGTTTCAAACCACCCTGATAAACAGCCGTCGGATTGTTGGTGATTTTTTGTGCTTCCGCATTCAACGCATCGATTTCAGCCTGGTTCTTAGCCACATGATCCATTTGATATCCGTAGAAAGAACCAATCGGAGAACCTTTGGCGGTATAAGTAAAGGTCGACAACTGGCTAAAAGATCCGGCCTGAATCGGGGCGGCAAACTGGCTGCCCAATCCCAATACCTTATTTTTATTATAGGCGAAATTCGCGCTTACGTTATAATTGAAATCGCGTTTCGGACTGGCCTGATATCCGATAGATAATTCGATACCGGTATTCCGGGCATCTGCCGCATTCTGATAAGAAGAAGGCTGTGCGCCGGTATTGCCGATACCCGTGCTGGCAGGCAGAGGTACATTCACCAGCAGACCACTGCTTTTCCGGTTATACCAGTCAGCCGTAAAAGTCAGGTGATTGTTTAAGAATCCAAGATCCAGTCCGACATCAGTCTGATCGGTTGTTTCCCAATGCAGATTCGGATTAGCCAGTCCGTTGATGGTGGTTCCGACATTGAAGGCCTCGTTGTTTCCAAAAGAATACACGAGATTTCCCGTTGGAGATCCGGCAAAAGTAACCGGAGAGGTCAGGAAATTAGGAATTTTGTTATTTCCGGTTCTTCCGTAACCTGCGCGGAGTTTACCTTCCTTAATAAACCCAACACCCTGCTTCATGAAATTCTCATCTGAGAATTTCCAGGCAACACCTGCACCCGGAAAGTTTCCACTCTTAAAGTTGGAACCGAAATTGGAGGCTGCATCATTGCGCATACTCACGGATAAAATATATTTATCGTTCAACGTATATATCAGACGACCGAAATAGGAGATTACGGAAGGCTGATAATAGTTCACGTTGGAATAGGTAACCGTCTGGGTAGGGGATACGCTGATATTCTGGAGATTGTTGTTGGGAATATTAGATCCAGTTCCACTGAGCGCATACGTATTCCCGGCAGAAATATAACTGGTACCGGCTGTGACGGCAAAATTATGCTGACCGAAACTGCGGTTGAAAGAAAAATAATTTTCCCAAACGTACGTGTTGTAATCGTAGTAATTCAAAGAAGCCTGTCGGGCAAAGCCCAGATTATTGGAAGCCGTGTACGGATACTGGTAAGCTGTATTTCTACCTCCGCCGATGGTAGCGGAAAACTGCGTCCGGAACTTCAATCCTTTAATCAAAGAAACTTCTCCGAATAATTGCGGAAACATCACCAGGTCGCGGTTATTGGAAGTATGTACATTGGCGCCCTGCAATGGATTGTTGACGTTGCTGAAATCGGCGGTGTTCGAAACGATCGAATAACCTCCCTGCACCGTTGGATCGTAAACAGGTTTGTAGGGGGCATAACCCAATGCATCGGTGATGGCAGCCATCTGACCCGATGTATTTGTATAACGCACATTCATCGCCTGACCAAAATGAAAGATGCCCAGGGTTTCATCCAGACTGAATCTTGCATTCAGTTTACTGAAGTCCAAATCTTTTATATTGGACTGCTGGGTTTGATATCCAACTGAAAAGGTATACAACACTTTTTCAGATCCGCCGCTGATGCTGACATCATTTTCTGAAATAAGACCCTGCCGGAAAATTTGTTTTTGCCAGTCATTATTATCCACCAATACGGCAGAGGTGTTGAACTTGGCAGGCAGCGCGGTGTTGGATGTTGCCGCAAAGTCTTTGAGTAGATCCACATACTGTGTTGCGTTCAACAGATCCAGCTGTTTCCACGCTTTTGATACACCCCATTGAGAGAGGAAAGAAACTTTCGGTGCGCCTGTATGGGCTCTTTTGGTTGTGATTAATACCACCCCGTTGGCACCCCCAACTCCGTAGATGGCCGTTGCGGAGGCATCTTTTAAAATGGTGATATTTTCGATATCCTGCGTGGCGATGGTATTAAATAAATTTTTATCTCCCTGAATTCCGTCGATTACATAGAGCGGATCCACATTAGTAAAGGATCCTGTACCGCGAATGATAATCTGCGCATCGGCACCCGGCGTTCCATTGGCCTGCACCACCTGCACGCCGGCCGCTTTACCGATCAGCAGTTCAGAGGCATTGGTAGAAGTGTTTGCACCTGCCGCTTTCGCTGAAATCACATCCACGGCACCCACCACATCTTTTTTCTTTGCCGTACCATATCCAATAACGACAATTGAATTGAGGCTGTTGGTATTTTCCTGCAGGGTAACATTGTATTCCGATTTTCCGCCGATTGTTACTTCGAAGGAATTATAACCTACATAGGAAACAACCAGCACCGCTTTTTCATCCACCTGTTCCAAAATATAAACCCCCTTCTGATCACTGATCGTACTGATATTCGTGCCTTTCACGCGTACGGTAGCGCCGGCGAGCGGTCCGCCAAATTCATCAGATACGACGCCATGAATCATGGCACCGGAAAGCATTTCCAAATGCAGTGGATTACTATAGAGAATGATCTGATCTTCGATTACCCGGTATCCGATGCTCATCGACTGACTGATTTCCCGGAGCAGGTCACCGAGTTTTTGATCTCTTGCAGAAATGCTGATCTTGCGGTTTGCGTCGATCATGGTGGAACTGAAAACAAACTGTACGTCTGCCAGATTTTGTATATCCTGCAGTACATTTTTCAGACGGGCTTTATCTACAGAGAGAGAAATGGTCTTGTTGAGAATTTCCTGCCCGCTGACTTCTTTTGCACTGCTGCTGAATGCAAAAACAAGGATAAACAATTGTACAACCGTTATTTTCATTGCCAGTGGTATAAGGGCAACGAATCGCCTTTTTTTCATATATTGTAATGGTTTTGTTCGTGAGTTAATGATTCGGACAAAATCCAGCCATTTTGGTGACTGCGGCCGGCAATACTCGTAATATTGCTGGCTTTTTTTTTACACCGTCAGGTGAGGTCTTTACGACGTTTCATATAGCAATCAATTTTTAAGTGGTTTATAAATGGTCAATTACAGCCTTTTCCGCCCTTTATTAAAATCCGGGTTCCTTTGATTTCATAATTTGCCTGAAACACCGAACAAATAACCTCCAGTTTATTGTAAAGGTTTTGCTTACGGATATCACCGGTGAAAGGACATTTCCCGAGATTATCATTTTCCAACACGATTTCAATCTGATACGCTTTTTCCAGCGCAGCCAAAACTTTTAATAACGGTGTATCATCAAATACGAAAAATGGATTTGTTAATGAATCTTCTCCGGCGCAAACCAAGGAAGGTATTTCCACGAGTGAGGTCACGAAATAACGATCCTGGGGGTTATAGGTGACTTTCTGATTCGGTGTTACGATCACCCCGTTTTCAAATTTCTGCTGTGCGTTCAGGTTTACCTGTTGTCCGTTTTCAAATACCGCTACACGACCCGTGTGTACCGCCACTTCAATTTTATTATGAACCATCTTAATATTGAAACTGGTGCCCAGTACCTCGGCCACCAGATTATTATTATAAACAAAAAAAGGCTGCCCCGGCTTTTTCGTTACATTAAAAAAGGCTTCTCCTGCTAGATATACTTCTCTTTTGAATTTTGCAAAATGCGCCGGAAAGACAATTTTAGCATGTGGTTCCAGACGCACGCTGCTGCCATCTTCCAGAAAAACCAGCCTGCTGCTTTTTCCTTCATTCCCTTCTTCCAGCATGCCGTTTTTGTGAACCTGTTGAGAAATAGCTGAAACAGGCACCTGGCGCATATTCCAATACCAATAGACACCGGCGATTAAACCGATTACAACTGCCGCAACAGCCAGTCTTTTCCAAAAACTGCGACGGTTAGGCAGGGTGGGTAGCGTATCAACGGGCCGAGCAATCTGTTGGCGAATGCCTTTCCACAGATTGCTCTCCAGCGCAGTTAAGTCTGCGTTAGATAAAACGACCGGCGTATCATCTTCCAACAACTCATACCATTGATCCACCAGCCGTCGCTCAGCCTCGGGAGACGATTCGTCCAGATATCTTTTTAATAGTGGATGAAATGCTTTGCGATCCATTAAAAGGTTACGTCAATCAAAACCAGTCGAACCCTAAACGAATAGTTAAATACTTTAAATCATGCACGGCGGACGAATCGGCAAAGTACAAACAGGTGCAGGATCAGAACATGAATTCTTTCAGTTCAAAACGAAGCAGGCGGAGTGACTGCGTAATATGATATTCTACCGCTTTTTCGGAGATATGCAAGTACTGTGAAATTTCACTATTAGATCGATTTTCCATTCGACTAAGACGAAACACCAACTGGGTTTTTTCCGGAAGAAGCCTGATACCATGATCAATGGCTTCGGTTAATTCACGGGTGAGGAGCGCAGAGGCGGAAGTGTTTTCTTCGTTTTTAGTATTCGCAGCCAACGAATCAATAATCGATTTGTGTAGTATGTTTGATTTAATATAATTGATGGCCTGAAATTTAACGGCCGTCTGGAGATAGGGCCCTAGCATTCGAATCGAAGACTCCCGGCGTTTTTCCCAGAGACTTACAAAAACATTCTGAACGAGTTCTTCCGCAATATTTCCTGCCCTGACTTTTTTCAAAACGCAAAGGTAGAGCGTCTTCCAGTACCTCAAATAAATATTGCGAAGAGCTTCCTCATCATCTGCGCGCAGCAGTTTAACCAAGATATCATCGGAAAGCAAATCGTAAACCATCTATAATATGGGTAGTTCCAAAAACTCAATGAAAATATGACTAATACTGCATGATTATTGCATAGAAAGTAAAAAAACAGGTATGTCTAAAAAGAGTTCGGGTTTATT
>JAYWCS010000053.1:0-23171 GCA_043780315.1 Bacteroidota bacterium
GTTTGGGCGAATAAAACCGGTCCGTATCGGTGTACAGGCCGGTAGGGATTAGTTTATCATTAAAGGCCAGGATCTTCTTGGAGCGAAAAGACAAAACCCATTCGTTCACCCGTCCACCGAGATTGAAATAGGGATGCCACCCATCCGCCAGGGGTATCCGCGTAGCCGAAATATTTTTAACAGTTGTCTCAATGAAAAGTTTACCCCCTTTTTGAAGTGAATATTTTACCGTTATAATATAGTTGAAAGGGAACGCGGGATCTTCCTGATTATATTGATATTGAAATGAAAGGGAAGCCTGATCTTCCTGAATGGACTGGTTAACGAGTTCAAAAGGTTTGTCGAACAGGATACCATGTATTGCGTTGCCGTCATTAAATTTGTTACGGAATTCGAAGGAGTTACCTTCAAAGCTATATTTGCCGGCGGCAATCCGGCAAACAAAAGGAGAAAGCTTGGAGCCTTTATGGAACTGGGGTTGCATTTTTTTCAGGTCGGCCAAACTTTTATAACTGTCGACTACCTGCAGGCGGCCATTATCCGAGGGAATCGAAAAGGAATGTAACTGGGCGCCGGAATCTGGCAGGATCTGCACCTGAATACCGCTGATATCATCGGAAATTTGAAAAAGCTTCAGATCTTCCTCCAGTGCGTCCGAAATTTGAAAAGCCATTAATAAATGCGTTTAATTTGAATTGATGGAAAATGATGTTCGCCGGCAATTTCAGCAATTTTACGGAAATGACTGCCTCCTGGCTGTTGCGCCGGGCCGGGTAAATCTCATTGGTGAACATACTGATTATAATCAGGGATTTGTGCTACCGGCTGCGATCGACCGGAATATGTATGTTGCCATCGCAGAAAATACAAATAGCCGGTTGCATTTGTTTGCGCAGGAATACAATGAAAAGTTCTCTTTTGCTTTAAATGAAATGCATCCCGTAATTGGCTGGCCGACCTATCTGCTGGGAATGATTTATCAGCTGATGCCGGATCGGCAACTGCCAGCCGGTTTGGATGTTTTGGTTGCTGGCAACGTGCCGGTGGGAGCCGGTATGAGTTCATCTGCCGCTCTATGTTCGGCTTTTGGCATGGCGCTCAATTCATTTTATCAGTTGGGGTTTACGCCGATGGAAATAGCGTTGGCCGGACAACAAACCGAACATCAGTTTGCCAAGCTCCAATGCGGCATCATGGATCAGTTTGCCAGTATATTTGGCAAGGCTGGCCAGCTGATGAAGCTGGACTGCCGCAGTATGGAACATGAATATATTCCTTTTGATTTTCCGGACTGCCGCATCGTGCTGGTGAATACTATGGTGAGTCATTCCCTGGCTTCGTCTGAATATAATCTTCGCCGGCAGCAATGTGAAGAAGGGGTTGCCGTGCTGCAACAATATTATCCGGATGTCAAATCCTTACGTGACGTGGATATTTCCTGGTTAAAGGCCCATCAATCCGAATTAAATGAAACGGTATTTAAAAGATGTCGGTTTATCATCGAAGAAAATCAACGCCTGCTCGACGGCTGTCGTTTTTTAAAGGAAGGGGACTTGATTTCCTTTGGGAAACTGATGTATGCGGCACATATCGGTCTGAGCAGGGATTATGAAGTGAGTTGTCCGGAATCGGATTTTCTGGTTAAAGCCATTGAAAATAGGAAAGGCGTACAAGGAGCCCGGCAAATGGGTGGGGGTTTCGGTGGATGTATTATTACGTTGGTAGAAAAAGATTCTGCGGAGGATTTTATGAAAAGTATTCAGCAGATATATGAAAGCCGCTTTGGAAAATTGCCGGATTGTTACAATCTGAATATCGCAGCAGGCGCCCATGTAACCATAAACCATAAACCATAAACCATCAACCATCAACCATCAACCGTCAACCATCAACCATCAACCATCAACCATCAACCCTTCCGGCTCCAGCCAGACCTCATTTTCTTTCAACAGATTGATGAGTTCATCTACGGCCGTTTCGCTGTTCACATTTCTTTTCATCACCTCCTTGCCTTTATAGAGCGTAATTTTTCCGGGTCCGCTTCCCACATATCCAAAATCGGCGTCAGCCATTTCGCCGGGACCATTTACGATACATCCCATAATGGCAATCTTCAATCCTTTCAGATGACTCGTCACGGAACGAATGCGGGCAGTCGTTTCCTGCAGGTCGAATAAGGTTCTACCGCAGGACGGACAGGAAATATATTCCGTTTTTGAAATTCTGGTTCGGGCAGCCTGTAAAATGGAGAAGGCGGTGTTATTGAGAAACTGATGATTGTTTTTTGCGACCAGATAGGTTCTTCCACTGACCTGATTATTCACAATTTTTTCAGCCTCGTTGATTAGCCAGATCCCATCACCCATTCCATCCGTTAAAAGTGCACCGGCTTCCACGGCAAAATGGATGAGCTGTTTATCGATTGTATTTTCGTTACATGCCACCGAAAGAATAACGGGCAGATCCAGATGGCGGTTCATCAATTCCAATATAAAACGCCGCATGTCCAGGACCGGGTTGGCATTTTTAGATGACAGTACAATCACAAGACCCGGTATTTTTCCAAACAACTGAAATAAGTCTTCCGAGTAATCGTCCGGCGCAGAAAGCAGTAAAAAATTCATGGTCGGCGACCAATCGTCTGCCTCTCGCAACTGTTCTTTTAAGTAAACCGGGAAATATTTTTCTTCAATAGAAATATTTTCTCTCTCCCGCATTCGTTTCCAGTCCGCATAATTCAAAATCACTTTCAAGGTGCCGGGCAATGCAAAATCCAATGTTTTATTTCCTGTATAGAGGAAGTCTGCCGCCGCATCACCAATCATCCACTTATCGGTGGAAACATCGTACCCGTAACCGATCCGGCTTAAAGATTCGCGTGTCATCGCTGTTTCCTGATGAAAATCAGCCATAACCGCTGGCGGATGGATTCCACCGATATTATATATTGCGCGGGTCTTTCTCCGTTTATATTCAAAAGGAGAGTAGGGAATTTTTTCAATGGGCGGTATGCCGGTTTCCTTTTTTTTATTTGTATATCGGGCAAGAATATCCTGACAAACCGGAATCTCAAATTCCGGATCTTCGGTGAGCGATACCCGGATAGTGTCTCCAATACCGTCTTCCAGCAGGGTACCGATTCCGATGGCAGATTTGATCCGGCCATCTTCTCCGTCGCCGGCTTCTGTTACGCCGATATGCAATGGATAGAGCAGGTTGAATTCATCCTGCATCGTGCGTACCAACAATCGATAGGCTTCCACCATCACCAGCGGATTGCTGGATTTCATGCTGAGCACGACCTGATGATAATTTTCACTTCGGGCAATACGAAGAAATTCCATCGCGCTTTCCACCATCCCCATCGGACTGTCGCCATAGCGGCTCATAATGCGATCACTCAGTGAGCCGTGGTTGGTACCGATCCGCATGGCGGTACCGTATTCCTTGCAAATTTTAACGAGTGGAATAAAACGATCGCGGATTCTTTCAATTTCTTCGTGGTAATCCAGATCGCTGTAATCAATAAATTCAAATTTCTTTTTGTCCGCGTAGTTACCCGGATTCACCCGAACTTTTTCTACTATACGCGCTGCTATTTCGGCTGCATTCGGCGTGAAGTGAATATCGGCTACGAGCGGTGTGCGGTAACCTCTTTTCCGGATTTCATTTTTAATGTTCAGCAAATTTTCGGCTTCCAGTTTACTCGGGGCCGTAATGCGAATCAGTTCCGCGCCGGCTTCAATACAACGAATAGCCTGTTCCACCGTTTTCAGGGTATCCATGGTATCGGGGGTGGTCATGGTCTGCACGCGAATCGGTGCGGAACCTCCGAGTATGAGATCACCGACCTGCACCGGGACTGTTTTCAGTCGTTCGTAAGCTGTTAAGGAGGAAGTATATAACTGCTTCATGATGTCCGGAATAATTCAACAAAATTAACGATTTGGCAGCGCGTTTACCAATCCTTCTCTGGCTGGCTGAGTGACTGGCTTTTACGCTCGTTCATTTTATCCTGTACGTCTTTTTCCCGCTGAATCAGCGATTTAAGGTATTGCTCAACCTGTTGTTTGCTAAGTCGGCTCTGCGGCGGTTTAGGTTTATTATCTGGTTGATTCTGATCCTGTTTCTTTTTCTCTTGTTCAGGTTTTTTATCCTGCTGGTCTTTGTTTTTTTGTTGTTGTTGCTCCTGTTTCTTTTTTTCTGTGAGGGCCTTGACGAGGTTTTCCCGCGCATTGCTGTCGGCCGGATTCAACCGCAGGGCATTCTTCCATGCGTCGATGCCTTCCTCCATCTTCTTCTGCCGGATCATGGCCACCCCTTTGTTATAATATGCTTTTTGCCGGGTATCTTCATCGGCCTTGGATTGCAATACCTCATCATAGGCAGCCACCGCTTTTTCATAATCATTTTTACGATAAAAAGCATCTCCCTGATTAAACAGGGCATCGGCACTACCGGGAGATTTTTTTAGCGCTTTCTGATAATTGACAAGTGACTGACCGTATTCTTTTTTATTATAAAACCGGTTCCCCTGCCGGATCAGCGCATCGGCATTTTGTGCCTGGCAAACGATGTAACCGCCGGTCAGCAGCAGAAATAATATATATCGCAGATTTTTAAGCAATTTTTCTTTTTCTTTCCGGGATGAATAATTCCAGTATCAGCAGGATTCCTGCCAAACCGATAAACCAGGAAAAATAATTTTTATAATTGATGAACTCGCTATCTGTAAGTGCTCTTTTTTCGATGCTGTCCAGGCGCTGGGTCAGGGTGATGGTAGCATCTTCCAGATTTTCCAGGTGAATATAAATCCCGTTCGTAGCATCCGAAATCCCGGTCAGTTCCGGTTCATTGAGTTTGGAGATAACATTATTTCCATTATTATCTTTTTTGGGTTCCTTAGTAACCGGATCAATTATTTCTGATCCTTCGGGTGAACCGATGCCCACTGTATTAATCATCACCCCGTCTTCGGCCATTTGTTTGGCTGTCTTCAATCCTTCCGGATCGTGATCTTCACCGTCTGATATCAGAACAACGGCCTTGTATTTATGTTCATTGCGGTTGAAGGAAGTGTTCGCCATGTTCAGGGCATCCGCAAAATTAGTTCCCTGACTGGGTACCACGTCCGGACCGGCCTCTGAGATATACATTTTAGCGGCTCCGTGATCGGTTGTTAGCGGCATTTGCAAATAAGCTCTTCCGGCAAACAAAATCAGGCCTACCCGGTCATTTTGCAAACGGTCAATCAGCTTGTATAAAAGTTGTTTCGCTTTGTCGAGGCGGCTCGGTTTCACATCAGTTGCCAGCATACTCTTACTCACATCGAGCACCATCATCACGTCGACGCCCTGACGGGAAATATTTTCTGAACTACCCCGTGCCCGCAGGTTGGCCATGCCGGCGACCAGAAAGAAAAGGGCACAGAGAATTAAAATAAATTTAAGCAGGAAATTTTTTGCTGAAAAGGATCTCACCAGCTGTTGTACGAGCGTCGGATCCCCGATTCGTAAACTCAGTTTTTTTTTCCACGCGATCAAACGCAGATAACCGAATACGAGCAGCGGGAGCAGAAGCAGCGCGATAAAATATTCAGGGTGCTGGAAATGCATGCCTTTTTAATTGTGATCTGTCATTTGTTATGCGGTTTGCACTTTGACATTGCTGCAAGATAATAAAGCCTTTGCGGCTGCATTATTTCTTTCCGTTAAAAAATCCCGAATGGGCCAGAATGTCGCGGAGGAGCTTGATCCGTACATCAACTACCCGGTTTGCTTCCGGCGATTCAATATTGAGTACAAAAAAATAGGGATGTCGGTTTTCTTCGATCCAGCCCACGATCCACGCGATCTCATGGCCATTTTCCAACGTGCCCCAACCGGTTTTATAACTGAGTGAATAGTTGGAATTTTGTTCCCGCAGCATCACCGACTGCACAATTTCCTGGGTACGCTTATAAAAAGGCAACTGATTGAAATAAAGTTTTTTCACGAGTCCCAGCTCTTCATCGGGTTTCACTTTCAGGCGGTTATTGAGCCAGAAAGAATCGATGGGGCCGCTGATATTCTTGTTTCCATACCCCAGACTGTCGATCCAGAATTTCATGGTATCGCGGCCGATGCGCCGGGCCACCTCCTGAAAATAGGGTACCGCAGAAACGGCAAAGGCTTCTTTCATCGTTAAATCCTTGTTCCAGTCCTCATTCCATCGCTTCACTCCGTCCCATTTGATGACCATATTTTCGTCCGAAATTTTTCCGGTTTGCAGTCCGATCAGTGCATTCACGATCTTAAACGTAGATGCCGGCGAATAGGAGCTGTCACGGTAACGGGCCAGATTGTAGACGGTGAATCCATTCGTACCATTGCTAAATAATGCAAAGCAGCCGGTTACCCGGGCAGAATCAAAATAGCGTTTGAGATTTTCGTCTTCTTTCACGTTGTTGGTAGAACAACCAGATACGATGACATAGAGTAGAAATGGAATCAACAAGCGGGACATGGGAATTTTTTAGCAAAAATAAGCTGCGGCGAACTAAACAGATATAGTTATATTTAAATTCCAAACATTATGCTGACAAAAACGGATATAGAAGAATATTTTACGGCCGAAAAACAAGAGAGTCTGGTTTTTCTGGTGATCGGTATCGTCGCGATCGCGATGGCCCTGATTTTCTATTTTGGGGGGAAATCTAATTTTTATAAGGGGGTGGCGATTCCGTTGCTTTTACTGGGCATCGTGCAGGCGATTGCCGGCTATTCGGTTTACACAAAAAGCGATGATCAGCGAATTAGTAATGTCTATGCGTTGGATATGAATCCCGATCAGCTCAAAACCGTTGAACTCACGCGGATGCGAAAAGTCAAAACGAATTTCAAGATTCTGAGGTGGGTCGAGGTGGCCGCAGTATTTGCCGGACTCATCCTGATTTTACTTTTTCGTATGTCGCCCGATAAAACTTTGTGGCTGGGTCTGGGCATCGCCTTCATGTTGATGTCAGGCGAATTTATGATCGCCGATTATATTGCCGGAAAACGCGCCAGCGTGTATCTCTGGTTGTTGGAAGATTTTAATCAGCACGGAGGTAACGCAAAGCGTTAAGCCGAAAAAATCTGTCTTTGACCAGAAAATATCGATCTCACACCAGGCTGACTTCCCTGCGTTTAAGACTTTCCAATACTTCATCAATCTCCTCCAGACTTCCTTTCTGTACGAGCTGATTGCGGACTTCTTTTATGTGAGATATCCCTTTCAGGTAATTGCTATAATGACGGCGCATTTCCAGGATGCCGAGGACCGGTCCCTTCCACTCCAGCGAGCGTTGCAGGTGCTGGCGAATCACTTCAATACGTTCTTCGATGGAAGGCGGTTCCAGAGGCAGCCCCGTTTTTACAAAATGTTTGATCTCCCGAAAAATCCAGGGGTAACCAATGGCCGCGCGACCGATCATAATGCCATCCACCCCATAACGGTTTTTATATTCCAGCGCTTTTTCCGGACTTTCAATATCCCCGTTTCCAAAAACAGGAATCCGTATACGCGGATTATTTTTAACGCGGGCGATCAGTGTCCAATCCGCCGAACCCTTATATAACTGCGCCCGGGTTCTTCCGTGGATGGTCAGCGCCGCGATCCCTTCATCCTGCAGCCGTTCAGCAACTTCTTCTATATTTTTTGAATTTTCATCCCATCCCAGCCGCGTTTTCACCGTCACGGGTAATCGTGTAGACTGGATCACAGCCCGCGTGAGCCGTATCATGGCGGGCACATCTTTGAGCACGGCTGCCCCGGCACCTTTGCAAACGACTTTTTTAACGGGGCAACCAAAATTGATATCCACCAGATCGGGATTGGTAGCGTCGATAATGCGGGCGCTCAATGCCATGGCTTCCTCATCCCCTCCGAAAATCTGAATTCCAAAGGGTCGTTCGTATTCAAAAAAATCCAGTTTCTGTTTACTCTTGATGGCATCCCGGATGAGCCCTTCGGAAGAAATAAATTCACTGTACATCATATCGGCCCCGTATTTCTTGCATACATACCGAAACGGCGGATCGCTCACGTCTTCCATGGGCGCCAGCAACAGCGGAAAATCCGGCAGGGTGATATTTGGTCCGATTTGAATGGCCATCTGAATAAGAGGCGGGGACAAAAAGCGGGCATTGTTGATATTGATGCCCGTTGCTTAATTTCGCACAGCTTCCGGGCATAAAGATACTTATTAAACCAGCAAAAGGAAGCGACGTGCATGCATACTTATCTTAAAAATAAACCGGTCTGGGTTCAATTGATCATTTTCGGGGGTCTGACCGGCGGACTCTTATTTGTGTCTTCCTTTATAGGCGCCGGCATTGTGGCGAAGTTGAATCATATGACCCTCGCACAGATTGGTTCCCTGTCTCCCGACGACTATGCCCGTCCGGAGCTGGCGGGCGTGATCAAAGGACTACTGATTGTGCAGTTCGGAATTTTCTTTCTACCCTCCATGGTCTTTGCCTATCTGGCGGATCCGAAACCGCTCGATTATACGGGGCTGAAAATGCCGGAGAAAAAATCTTTTCTTCTGTTGGCACTGCTCACGATGATCGCTGCCTATTTTATGGTTGAATGGCTGGCGGTTCTGAACGAAGATATTGTTATGCGGCTGCTGTCCAATTCTGCCCGCGAATGGGTAGTGAAGGGCGAGGCGGAAGCCAACAGCACCCTGCAGAATATATTAACGATGAAAACGCCGGGCGACCTGCTTTTCTCCATTTTTCTCGTGGGTGTTCTGCCCGCCATCGGGGAAGAACTTTTTTTCCGGGGTATCCTGCAAAAACTTTTCATACAGATTTTCAAAAGTGCCTGGCCCGGAATCATCTTTACCGCCGCCCTGTTCTCTGCCTTTCACGGGCAATTCATGGGGTTTCTTCCGCGCATGATTCTGGGGATCGTATTGGGTAGCCTTTACTGGTACAGTGGGAGCATCTACACTTCCATGCTGGGACATTTTATTTTTAATTCAATGAATGTGCTGCTGATCTATTTCAAATTTGAGGGAATGGATTCTAAAAACAGCACCGGCTGGGCTATCAGTTTAATCGGCCTGGCCTCCCTCGCAGTCGTCGTGTTGTTACTTCGTTATCTCCGGAATCATTCGACCACCCGCTACGAAACAGAATTTCCGGCAACGAATCCGTACAGCCTGTTCGACGATCCGGATCAGCCCGTATAGTAAGCATTTACGTAACTTCACAATATGGCACTTCAGGCAGTCACTTTTAGAATCAGGGCACTGACTTCACTCGTTTTTGTTGCTGTGATGCTCACAGGATTACTATGGAATGCCTGGAGTTTTTTTATTCTTTTTTCTATTATCCATTTTGGATGCTGGTACGAATATCAAAAACTACTGGTTAAAATGGATCCTTCTTATGCCGAAATCAGCGCCTTTCAAAAATATGGAGTCATGATTGCCGGCTGGTGCATCATGATGTATGGCGCGCGGGCCGATTACGGGGACGGTCGATGGGGGCTGCATAATGCCGGACTGTACGGCGGCCTGCTATTTCTTTTTATTTTACCAGTGGCAGAAATTTTGTATACGCGAAAAACTTACTTGAAGAACATGGGTTATTCCATGCTGGGTTTAATTTACTTTTCTATTAGTTTGAGTCTGCTCATGAACCTGCGCACCTTTTATTCCGGGCTGGCACTGGAAAACATCAACAAATTGCTGGTTCTGATGATCATATTGAGTTTATGGGTGAATGATACGATGGCTTATCTCGTTGGTTCAATCATTGGAAAAACGCCTCTATCTAAAATTTCACCCAAAAAAACCTGGGAAGGCACCATCGGCGGATTTGTTTTCTGCGTGCTCACGATGGGCGTGGTGGGATATTTTTTAAACAGTGGATTCGATTTGAAAGCCGTTAGCCAGTGGGTGATTGTCGCTGGTATCGCGGCCATTTTCGGAACCGTGGGCGACTTGCTGGAAAGTAAATTTAAAAGAATGGCCGGCGTAAAAGACAGTGGCCGCATCATGCCCGGGCATGGTGGTTTCCTCGACCGGTTCGATTCCCTGCTCTTTGCCACGCCGTTCGTTTGGCTTTACATTGTTATGTTTGCATGATTTTCAGAAAGAATATTTTTAATAACCAATGACCATTCACAAAGAAGGATACCGGACCATTGCGCTCTGCGCGATTTTATTCGCTGTTCTTAACCTGTTGTCGTTTTATTTTGTCAGCTTCCATCTGCCCGGGCTTAGCTGGTTGATTTTTGTGGTGAGTTTCGTGTTCCTGCTTTTTATTATTTCGTTTTTTCGTGTCCCGAAACGTATTCCAACCATTAATGAAAAATTGATTGTTTGTCCGGCCGATGGCAAAGTGGTGGTGATAGAGGAAATTACTGACGTCGAATATTTTCATGATCGGCGCATACAGGTATCGATATTTATGAGTCCGGCCAATGTGCACCGCAATGTCAATCCGGTGAGTGGTGAAGTTTTATATAGTCAGTACCATAAAGGTAAATATCTCGTGGCCTGGAATCCGAAATCTTCAACGGAAAATGAACGGCATAGCGTGGTGATAAAAAATCCAAGAGGTATTTTGCTGGTGAAACAAATCGCCGGTGCGGTCGCTAAACGCATCGTGAATTATCTTTCACCGGGTCAACACGTAGAACAAACCGGAGAGATGGGCTTCATCAAATTCGGATCCCGTGTGGATGTCTTACTTCCTCCCGGAACAAAACTTGCGGTGGAACTGAATCAGATGGTGCAAGGCGGCGTGACGGTACTCGCCGAGTGGACCGCCTAGTCAGAGAATGCTTTTCAGTTCTTTCAGTGAGTGGATAATATAAGTTGCTTTCACCGGTTCCGTATTGCCCGTATGATTCACATACACCTGGTCGATGCCCGACTGCCTGGCGCCGAGAATATCTACTGCCGGGGTATCTCCAATCATCATACTTTCTTTTTTTTCGGCACCAGTGCGTTTCAGGGCATAGTCAAAAATTTCAGGATGCGGTTTCAAACTGTTGGAACCCTCTGAGGTAATCACTTCCTGAAAAAACCCGTCGATACCCGAAGTTTTTAATTTCAGATGCTGCGTTTTTTCAAAACCATTGGTGATCATATGCAGCTGATAATTTTTTTCTGTTAAATACTGCAGCACGTTCACCGTGTCGGGGAAGAGCACTTTTTTTGTTGGCAGAATTTCCAGGAATTCAATGCCCATTTTACGCGCCAGGGTCTCGTCGCCATTTTTGAATTCCAGCAGGGTCACCCACATCCGTTTCCAACGAAGTTCATCCACTTTCATAAAGCCATTGCGGTAGCGTTCCCACAGTCGCTCATTATGACCCAGATAAAGTTTATGAAACAGATCAAAATCATGCACGCCGGCAGCCGCCAGGGATAAGGAGTGATAGATATCCCATAGGGCTTCGCGGCTATTGGAATCAAAATCCCAAAGAGTATGATCCAGATCAAAAAAAAGGTGATTATAGGGCATGTTGCAAGGTAAGCTTTGTTCGCAGGCCGTATTGGCCGGTCCGATTGTAACTACCAACAAAATCATTCTGCTTTAGGTGTAAATTGCATTCATGAAAATCGTAATAACCGGCGCTTCCCGCGGACTCGGATTCAGCATGGCGGAAGCATTTGCAACAGAGGGGCACGACCTTTACCTGACGGCCCGGAATGAAGTAAAATTATATCACGCACTGGAATCTCTAATGGGTCGTTTCCCGAATCAGCAAATAAAGGCAAAGGCATTTGATCTGGGTACGAAATCGGGAGCAGAGGCTTTTGGAAACTGGGTGTTGGGGCAAGACGGTCCCATTGATATTCTTATTAACAACGCGGGCACTTTTGAACCAGGTCGTGTATTGGATGAGCCGGCCGGGCAATTGGAAAATATGCTCAATGTGAATTTGATGAGCGCTTATCACCTGACGAGGATATTATTGCCGGCCATGATGAACCGGCGCTCAGGTCATATTTTTAATATTAGTTCCGTTGCCGGTTTGCAAGCCTATCCGAACGGGGGGTCCTATAGCATCAGTAAATTTGCCTTATCGGGATTTTCGAAAAATCTGCGGGAGGAGCTGAAAACGTTTAAAATTAAAGTAACCTGTATCTATTCCGGCGCCGTGTATACCGATTCATGGATCGGCTCCGGCGTGGAACCCGAACGGATTATGAAACCTTCAGATATTGCCGATAGTATTGTACAGATCTCTAAACTTTCTCATCAGGCGGTGGTGGAAGAACTGATCATCCGCCCGCTGGCGGGGGATCTTTAATGGGTCAAATTAAGAAAGCTTTAGGCTTTTGCAGTTCGCCTTTGAGCTTCTTATGTTTTTATATTTGCAAATGCCGGGAAGAAAATCATAAAATTAATATTATCGCATCCTATATACCGTTCCGTCTTTTTACATTGATTTGTCTTTCGTTGCTGATACATCCTGCCATTGCCCAGGTGAAATTTACAGCAGCCGCCAGCGTCCAGGAAATGGGGAAGGGAGATTATGTCGAAATACAGTTTGCAGTTGAAAATGCCCGGAAGATCGATCGCTTTCAGGCTCCTGATTTTCCTGCTTTCAACATTGTGCAGGGTCCGAACCAGTCTACCGGCATGAGTATTACCAATGGAACAACTTCGCAATACCAGGCCGTTAATTTTATTTTACAACCAAAAAAAGCGGGCAGATTTACTATTTCCGCTGCCAGCGCAATAGTTGATGGTAAATTAATGCGATCCAATTCCCTGCAGATTAAAGTTTTAAATAAAAGTTCTTCTAATAATAATAATAATAACAATTCGGCTGCTCCCGGCTTCAGTCCGCTGCCCGATCCGAACTGGCCAACTGCTCAGCCAACCGTAGATATGGAGGAAGTTGTGCGTCCGGGTGAAAACGTAACAGAAAAAATCCGTAAGAATTTTTTTCTTCGTACCGACGTAAGCAAAACGGACTGTTATCTGGGCGAACCGATTGTGGCAACCTATCAACTCTGCGCGCGACTTCGTTCGGATTCCCGTGTTACCCGGCATCCCACGCTGAATGGATTCAGTGTATACGATATGATCGATCCGGCAAACGATCAGGTTTCAGTGGAAAAAATAAATGGAAAAAATTTTACAGTGCATGTGATCAGAAAAACACAGTTGATTCCGCTGCAGCCGGGAGATGTGGTTCTGGATCCGGTGGAAGTAGATAATAATATTTATTTAGTCAGAAAGGACGGGTCGTCCGCAAAAGGAAAGCAGGGACTCGGCGGACTGATCGACCGTTTATTTCAACCGGAAGAAAGCGGTACTGCGTTCAATGAAAATATTGTCATTGAAAGCAAGCCGGTCACCATTCATGTGAAGCCTTTACCAGACGCAGGAAAGCCTGCCGACTTCAACGGCGCCGTGGGCCAATATTCCATACAGGCATCCGTCGATTCCAAAGAAGTGGATACGGGAGATGCAGCTATTCTGACGGTCGTCATCCGTGGCTCCGGCAATCTTCCGGTAATCAATGCGCCGGTAGTGGACTGGCCCGCGGGGATAGAATCCTATGATGTGAAAAGTAAAGAAGAAATCAATAAAGCAGTGGCGCCTCTTGGCGGAACGAAAACATTTTCTTATAGTTTTATTTGCAACACGGTGGGAAAATATATTCTGCCACCGGTCAAGCTGAGTTATTTTGATCCGGCCACGCGTTCGTACAAAACAGTGCATTCCGACACGTTGCATATTCAGATTAATCACCCGGTGAAAAAATCCCATCCCGCGCCGTTGGAGTCGCCGGTTGTTTCCGCGAATTCGAACTGGACTAATTACCTATGGGCAATCGCAGCCGCATTATTGATTGTGTTGATTGTGCTGGTTGTATCCAATCAACGAAAAGAATTCAGGCTACGTGAAGTGGAAAAAGCCAGAGAGCTTGCGTTGGTAGAAAAAGAAAAGCTGCCCGTTGTAGTTTTTGATTCACTGAAAGAATCCCGTGCCCTGCTGGCTTCGGGCGACTATGGAAAATTTTATGCCGCTGTAAACCGTACCATTTGGAAATCCGTCTCCGATAAATTGCATTTGCCCGCCAGCGAACTCAATAAATTAAATATTGCCCATGGTCTGCGCGAAAAAGGCTGGAGCCATGAATCGATCATTGAACTTAAAAGTATTTTGAATGAATGCGAAATGAAATTGTATACCCCCGAGGTAAATGCAATTGATTTGGAGCGGATGCTCATTTCGGCGCAGGGGATCGTTCAAAGGCTGAATGCTTAAATCCTACTGCGGGTATCTATAACCCACCCCTCGCTGAATGCTTAAATTTACTCTGTGTATTTATAACCCACGCCTCTGACGGAATGAAAATGCCTGGGATTGCGGCTATCGTCTTCAAAATACTTCCGGAAGTTCAGAATAAAATTATCGATCGTGCGGGTATTGGGATACACATGATAGCCCCAAACCGATTGCAGGATCTTCTCTCTTTTCACGACTTCATTTTTATTTTCGATGAGTAGTTTGAGCAGCATCGTTTCTTTTTTACTCAAACGGAAACGTTCATTTTTTTTATTGAATGCTTCCTGTGCATTGAAATCGATCATATTCTTTCCGAAAGCATATTTATCAGGAATGGCTTTGCGGTCCTGAAGGCGTTCGTTTTTATCAATTAGTTTCTGCACACGCAGCAGGAGTTCTTCCAGGTTGAAGGGTTTGTTGAGATAATCGTCGGCGCCTTTTTTCAATCCGAGCACCCGGTCCGCGCTTGTATTGCGCGCGCTTAGTATGAGAATCGGTACCGGGTTTTGTTGCACGCGGATCGTTTCTGCCACGTTGATGCCATCCACTCCCGGCAGCATGACATCGAGAATCACGAGATCGAAATATTCGTCGCGGATGGCTTTCAATGCTTCATTGCCATCGTAGGCAGACGTAACCTGATAATTTTCCAATTCCAGATTGAGTCGGAGGGCGTCGTGCAGATTCACTTCGTCTTCTACCAGCAGTATAGACTTACGAACGGCTTCGGTCATGCTTTTAGGAGGTTGAAACGAACGGTGAAAATAGTACCCTTCGGTGGATTGTCCGACACCAACAGACGCATTTTATGGTCCTGCGTTATTTTTCGGCAAAGATATAATCCGAGTCCGGTGCCCTGTGCGGTGCGGGTATCTTCGTTACCCATGCGGTAGAATTTCTGAAATATTCGCTTATGTTCTTTTTTTGGAATTCCCGCTCCTTCATCCCGCACGTCTAAAAAACCCTGCTGATGATCTTTTTTTAAAATAACGGCGATGGGGGCTGTGGGGGCCGAGTATTTAACTGCGTTTTCAATCAGATTATTTACCAGGATCTGCATGAGGAGAGGATCACCGGAAACATACAATGCGGGATCCAATTCAATAATCCATTGCCGGTTTGGAAATCGGTTCGCAAAATCGCGGGATGAATCGGCCACGACCTGACTGAAATCAAGATCTTCTTTATTAAAAAGGTAGGAGCCGCCTTCCAGCTGGGCGGAAACCAGGATATTTCCCGTGAGTGTATTAAGCCGGTTAATTTCCTGCAGGGAGGATTTCAGAATTTTTTCTTTTTTGGGTTCATCCAGTACATGTTTCTGGAGGGTTTCGATATTGAGTCGGGCGATGGAGATCGGTGTTTTCAATTCATGGGTGATGGCCATCATGAAATTCTGCTGTTGCCGCTGAATACGGATCTGTCGCATCACGGCACTATAAAGAAAAATAGCGCCCACCAGGATGACAGTCAGAAAAACAAGTCCTTCGCTCACGTAGGCGGTGGTCATCCGGCTGCGGTCGTTATAAATTTTTTCTACTTTCTGAACATATGAAACATCGTCGTGTGTCAGCAGACTCATTTTATATTCCGCCATCTGTCTGTTCTGTAAATTCAGGGCGATAAACCACCAGATCAGGGCGGCCAGCACATAAATCAGCAACAACCAGTAGATGATCGTTGCGCGGTTGGCCCATTTATTTTTATAAAGACGAATCGACATTTGTTGAGGGTGGATGGTGGAGGGTTTACTATGGTGGATGGTGGAGGGTTTACTATGGTTGATGGTTGAGGGTTGACGGTTTATGGTTTATGGTTGATGGTTTATGGTTGACGGTTTATGGTTTATGGTTTATGGTTTATGGTTTATGGTTGACGGTGTATGGTTGACGGTTTATGGTTGACGGTTTATGGTTGACGGTTGACGGTTTATGGTTTATGGTTTATGGTTTATGGTTGATGGTTTACGGTTGATGGTTGATGGTTGAGGGTTGACGGTTGATGGTTGAGGGTTCATGGTTCCACATCTTCACACTCGTCATACTTGCCTTCCCACACTTTCACTGAAGTTTCTCCACCCTTAGTCCCGCGCTCAGCACATTTAGCAAAGGGTCTTCCCGCATGAGTTGTTCCAGCGTTATATGATAGACACCGGATTTACTGAACTTCGTTTTTGGTTGAATCAGGAGTCGTGCATCATAAATATCATCCATTGCCGTACCGATCCAACCCTTCCCATTGGTTGCGAGCTGCAGATCATAATCACCCGATTTCATATTGGCGGAGCCGGGTTCCTGAACTGTGGCTCGCACGTACATATTATTGAAGTGGTAGGCATCCGTATGGCGGATCACGATATAAACATTGTATAACGAAACGGTATCGGAAATGTTGAAAGCAATATCGGGTTTAATACCAGCCGGCCACTGATGGCCGGGCAGATTCAGATTTTTTTCGAAAACGCCGGTGGCCCAGTTACAGGTAGAAAATGAAATGGCGGCTGCCAGTATACAGCATGATCTCCTCAATACCTTGAGATGGGCAAAACGAAAAAGTAAATTTTTGAACCGAAATGGGTCTTTGCGCATGGGGCGGGCGATGTGCTTATTTAGAATTAGTAGCCGGGTTTCATTTGAACTTTATACGGCACGGCTCACAATACATTCAGAATTTGTTCTTTCGCTTTTTCTAGTTCATCCTTCATCAGCACCACGCATTTTTGGATCTTCACATCGTACGCTTTGGAACCGGTGGTATTAATTTCCCGGCCTACTTCCTGCAGGATGAAAGAAAGTTTCTTGCCTTTGCTGTCTTCGGGTTCGGCAACGACTTCTTTAAAATAGGAGCAATGGTTTTTAAGTCGTACCATTTCCTCACTGATATCGATTTTTTCGAGATAATAAATCATTTCCTGTTCAAGCCGATTGGAATCATAGTTTTCCTTGCTCACATGATCGTTCAATAATTTTTCGAGTCCCTCCCTTATTTTTTGTTGACGCAACGGTTGAAGTTTGATTACTTCTTCCTGCTGAAAGGAAATGTTGTCGATTCGTAAAATCAGGTCCGCTTCCAACACCCGGCCCTCATTGAGGCGGTGTTGGTTGAGGTCCTCGATGGCCATCTCAATTACTTTCGTGAATTGCTGCCATTCATCTTTTGTGAGGGTATCGCCGGTTGGCGTGATCACTTCGGGTAATTTCAGGAGTGTACTTAATATATTAGAGGGATCCTGATTGAGCTGCCGGGATAAATCGGCCAGGGTTTCATAATAGGCTTTCGCGAGGTCTGTATTGATGCTGACGGGTTTCGCATTGCCGGTCTGCTTCAGACTAATGGTACAGTCCAGGGATCCGCGGCCGAGTTTTTCCGACAGCAGTTTTCGGATATCGAATTCGTAGGGTTTGAGAAATCCGGGCAGTTTTAACTGCAGTTCGAATTGTTTTCCATTGAGGGATTTCACATCCACCAGAAAGGTTTTGTCACCCACCGTCTGCTCAGCCCTTCCAAAACCCGTCATCGATTTGACCATTGTTGCAATTTATGCCGGAAAGGTAATAAATTATAGTTGCGTAAGCAGACCGAGCTTCCCGTACACTTCGTTTTGAATCATGTCGATCATGTCGCCAGGCAACATCGGGTCGAGCGATAATCCGGCCAAACGGTAACGGATCAGTCGCAGGGTGGGGAATCCGGCGGCCGCGGTCATTTTACGAACCTGACGGTTTTTACCTTCGGTGAGAATTAATTTGATCCAGCTGGTTGGAATATTTTGACGAAACCGGATCGGCGGATTTCTATCCGGTATCACGACATGCTCCGCCAGTCGGGCAGCTTTCGCCGCTTTCGTTAGATACGGTTTACCATCTACACTGATGTTGACGCCGGTATTGAGTAACTGCAGGGCTTCATTTGTAATCAGGCCTTCCACCTGCACCCGGTATTCGCGTTCATGAGCGAAAGAAGGATGGAGTAAACGGTGATTGAGGGTTTTGTCGTTTGTGAGCAAAAGCAAACCCTCGCTGTCGTAATCCAGTCGCCCAACCGGGTAAACGTCTGTCGGAACTTCAAAAAAATCCTTGAGGCAGGCCTTACCATTTTCCGAAGTAAACTGCGAAAGCACCTGAAATGGTTTGTATATAATGTAGTAATTGGACACGTGATATCTTATGAAACAGTGATGAATAAAGGGTTTGAAGAATTTTTATGAAGGTAGGATAAAATAAAAAGCCCCGCTGGCAGCGAGACTTTTACTATTTGGATGGGTTAGTAAGTACAGGGACGTAAATTTCCCTACACAATATTAGAAATAATTTTCTCTATCTGGAAAAATTTTGCAACATTTTTTATGCACAATTTTTTTTAGAGTGTGGAAAAGCATCTTTAATGTAGGTTTACGGAAAATTTGTGCAATGAAGTTTCCCTCCCCCGTATCGTTAAAATGGCTTTCAGAATTCCTGGGTGCAAAACTTGTTGGAAACGCAGGGGCATCGGCTACCGGTATTAATGAAATTCACAAAGTGGAAAACGGCGATCTCGTTTTTGTGGATCATCCGAAGTACTATCAAAAGTGTTTATCGTCCAACGCTTCTTTTATTATCATCAATGAACCGCTTGAATGTCCGCCGCAGAAAGCCCTGTTGATTGTGGAGCAGCCGTTCGAAGCGTATCAGAAAATCGTTAAACATTTTCGTCCTTTTGAAGAAGCCCGTCAATTGATCAGTCCCCATGCGAAAATCGGAAAAACTTCTTATTTATATCCGGGCGTTTTTATTGGTAATCATGTTACTATCGGGGAGCGTTGTATGATTCATCCCAATGTAACCATCATGGATCATTGCGTGATTGGCAATGATGTCGTGATACAGGCCGGAACGGTGATCGGTTCGGATGCCTTTTATTATAATACGAATAAGAAGCGCGCGGTATGGTATAAAAAGATGCTCAGCTGCGGAAGGGTTGTCATTGAAGATGACGTCGAGATCGGTGCCGGATGTACCGTCGACCGCGGCGTGAGCGGGGATACGGTGCTTGGCTGCGGGACCCGGCTGGATAATATGATTCATATCGGACACGATACCGTGCTGGGTAAAAATTGTCTGCTGGCCGCACAGGTCGGTATTGGCGGCGCCGTTGATATCGGGGACGGCGTGATTCTCTGGGGGCAGGTTGGCGTGAGTAAAACGCTGTCCATTGAAGATAATGTGGTGGTCCTCGCACAGAGTGGCGTCGGACATACATTGAAAGCCGGTAAAATATATTTTGGAAGTCCGGCGGAAGATGCTGCCACTAAAAAAAGAGAACTGGTATGGGTCAAACGCATTCCCGAAATCTGGCAGAAGATGATGGGCCGCTCTGAAAATTCAGGTCTATAAAAAAACCCGTCAACCAAAACCCGTCAACCAAAACCCGTCAACCAAAAACCGTCAACCAAAACCCGTCAACCAAAACCCGTCAACCAAAAACCAATTATTCAGGATTATAATCATACGGCACCAGTTCGGCCAACTTCTTCCAGGCCCAGTATCCCATATTCGTGATTTCGGATTGTTCAAAGAAATAACCGTTTTCTTCAATAGAAAATCCGGACGGCATATCGAGTGCGGAAACCTGCACTTTTGCATTCAGCGGAAAATGATTTTGCGTGAGGTAAATTTTATCCGGAACCTGGCCGTGATAACTTACCCGGATACGTCCGTTAATATTGATATCAACGACCCCGCTGTCCAGATTATAAATCGCCGGATCGTACGGATTAGCGAGCGCAGTTCCATTTGCTGATTCCGGCGAATTCAATGTTTCAATATCGAAGCCCTCGTCTTTTAATGTGCTATCAGACCAGCTGCGCATAAAATGCAGGCGCGATCCGATATAGCTGCGGTAACGATTACGTGCCCAGATTTTTTGCTGCTCCGGTGTGCCGCTCAGGGTATCAAATAAAGGATAGCCGCTATAACTGCTGATATGCGTATTATAATCGTTCACGAATGAATCCAGCTGATAGTGAATCTTATATCCCAATGCCCGATTTGTGATGACGATTTCTTCCTTGGCTTTCACTTTGAGTTTATTGCGTTTTTTATAAAAGTAAAAACCAATGGCGTCCTTGTTTTCAATCGTGCATTGCCCCGCATTGGTGGTGGTTCCAATAAAATTATCCAGAAAAAACTGGCCATATTTATTCCATCCGTCAGCAACGAGTGCCGAACCCGATACAGCCACTTCGCCGAGGTTTTTACTCGCTTCTTTCATCAATACAATCAGTGAATCTTTTTCTCTTGTCGTATTTCCGACCCGCAATACCTGTGTTTCATACCCCGTGTAGGAAACGACCAGATCGTATCCGCCACTGGCCAGCCGCAGCGTAAAAGATCCCGCCGTATCGGAGATCGTGCCGGTGGTGGTATTCTGACAGAATACCGATGCATTGCTGAGTGAGGCGCCCGTTTTTTCATCCACGACCTTGCCATGGATATAATAATATTTTTCCTGACCGATCCCCTGCAGGTAAATCAACAGCGCCAATGCCGGGAGAAAAAATGATTTCATAATGAGTCTTTTTATCTATTCATGAACCAATGGGAACGGGTGGATTGTCCGTTAACAAAACACCGGAACCATTCCCCTGCTGATAACGTTTCCGGCGAAAAAGAAGTATATGCCTTAGAGCGGTTGTAAATTTTTAAGATATCGTACACAGGCCTCGCGAATGGAAACTTCCAAAGGACGGAAATGAAAGCCGGGTATCGCCCGCAGTACTTTCTCATTATTATATTGACTAGGATGGGCACCGATCCGGGCAGTTTCGCGGGTCAGCAACGGTTTTTTTTCGTTTACCAGCGATTTCAATTTCTCAACACGCCAGGCGATACCGGATAAAAGGGGAGTCACTTTTTTTGATGGACCTTTTTTCCCAAACCCGGCGGCCATCAAATTGAAAATTTCCTGGTAGCTCTTATTTTCTGCACTGATCACGAATCGTTCATTCCGAATACCCGAATCCATCAAAGCCACGATCGCGCGGGCCGTATCCTGCACGTCAGCAAATCCATTGGAGCCTACCGGATACCAGGCAAGTTGCTCATAGGCCGATTTAAACATGGCGCAGCTGGTCTCGTTCCAGTCTCCATACCCTAGTTGGGTGCAGGGATTCACAATCAGAGGTGTCAGTTCTTCGCCCATTCCCCGCCATACCTCCATCTCCCCATAATATTTACTGATGCCGTAGTTCGACTGCCCTTCGTTGCCCAACCACTTTGTTTCTTCATTCATGGGTTTCATATCCGCACTCCTGCCCAGGGTACCCACCGAACTGATATGGACGAAATCATGAATCCCCATTTCAATCGCCACATTGACCATATTGGCGGTTCCTTCAATATTTATTTTAAATAATTGATCCCGGTCGCCCGGATGAAAGGATACCATTCCGGCGGCGTGTATAATTTGATCGCATCCATCCAGCAGTTCCATCAAACCAGTCACGTCCAGGATATCACCTTCCACCCAGGAAATTTTTTCTGCAATGGATGCTGGCAGATAGAAAGGGAAAGAACGATTTCTACGCAGCGCGCGAACGGGTTTTCCCTGCAAGACGAGTTCCTGCAGTATATAGGAGCCGAGAAAACCGGTGCCACCCGTTACAAAAATCATAACTTATTGATATTGAAAAAATCCACCGCCTGTTTTTATTCCCAGCTTACCCTGTTTCACTAATTTTTCCTGCATCGAAACCGGTTGGAGTCTGGTAGGTTCGCCCATCGATTCGTATAAGGAACAGCTTACGGCATAATTAATATCGTTGCCGATCAGGTCCATCAGATGAAAGGGTCCCATTTTAAAACCTGCGGATTGCATGATTTTATCGATGGATCCTATCTCGGCGACGCCTTCTTCTAACAGACGCATCGCCTCGAGATAATATGGCCTCGCTACGTGATTCACAATAAATCCCGGAGCATTCTGGCAAATAACAGCTGTTTTTTTCAGACGCATGACCAGATCCGAAATGCGTTTCACGGTGTCGTCTGCAACATATTTTGTTTTCACGATCTCGACGAGCTTCATGCGAGTGACCGGATTGAAAAAATGCATGCCAATCACTTTTTCCGGAAACGGCGTTTGTTCTGCAATCAACGCGACAGAAAGAGAAGAGGTGTTGGTAGCAAAAAGGGTGTCAGCCTCGTTGTAGATCGCGAGCGATTTGAATAAAGCGGATTTGGCCTCTGTATTTTCGATGATGGCGTCGATGATAATCTCTGCGCGGCAGTCCGACAGCGTGGAAGTAAATAATATCCGGTTCCAGATATTTTTACTCTCCGCTTCGTTGAGGCGTTTTTTCTCTACCGCTGTTTGCAATTCTTTTCTTACCTGCATGGCGGCCGCCACCAAGCTGTCTGCATTCAGATCATACAACACGGTATAGATCCCGTTGGCCGCCGTTGTATACGCAATACCGCTTCCCATGGTTCCGGCACCGCATACACAAACAGATAGATCCATGAATAAAAATTGATGAAGTGATAAAGATACGGCTCATTGGTTGACGGTTGACGGTTTGAGGTTGATGGGGGATGGTTGACGGTTTGAGGTTGACGGTTTGAGGTTGATGGGGGATGGTTGACGGTATTAGGTTGACGGTTTGAGGTTTACGGTTTACGGTTTGAGGTTGACGGGGGATGGTTCAGTTTTGAAAGCCTATTTTTGACGAATGGAAAAAAAGCGAATTATCAATACCCCCGACGCGCCGGAACCGATCGGTCCGTATAGCCAGGGGATTCAATCGGGCAATCTGCTTTTTATTTCGGGTCAGATTGCTATCAACCCTAAAAATGGAAATATAGAAGCAACCGATATTTTTGGAGAGACCCATCAGGTAATGCAAAA